>CAZIHG010000058.1:0-4704 GCA_964539205.1 uncultured Candidatus Nitrosopelagicus sp. | reverse complement strand
TGATGATGCAAACTTTGTTACTGGTATTCAATATTTGATAAATCAAAAAATTATGGTGATACCAGAAACTACTCAAGGTTATGGTGGCTCAGATGAAATTCCAGGATGGATTAAAAATAATGCAGCATGGTGGGCAGATGGACAGATTGATGATAATACATTCGTCCAAGGAATACAATTTTTAATAACTTCCGGCATAATGAAAATTTCCTAAAAACATAAAATCTAATAAATAAAAGATGACTAGAGTGAAAGATTATGACTGGATTATTTTCATACCCCAAGAGAAAATTAAGAAAACTAATCAATGAAGGTGAATATGAGGATGCTATCGAATTAGGTAATGAATTAGAAGAAAAATTTTCTCAGGACCCAGATTTTCTTTTCATTATGGGTAGCATGTATTACATATTAAATGATGAAAATAAAACACTTCATTACATTGATCGGGTTCTTGAAATTAATGAATACGATGTTGAGGCACTATCATTAAAATTAAGAATTCATGAATATCTTAAAGAGAACGATATAGTAATTGATTGTTGTAAAAAAATCCTAAAAGTTGATTCTGATAATTTTGAAGTCAGAGATATACTAGACGAATTGCAAGGAAATTAATTTTTAAATTTATTTTTTTCTAGTTTACTTTTTACACCGTCTTTATTAGTTCCAAATTTTGATTCAATTACCTGTTTTAATTCTGAATCAGTCTTGTTTTCTATATTAATCCCAAGTGATTTAGCCATATATTCTAATTTTTGCCTTTCTGTTTGTACTGGACCATTAATTGAAATATTATCTTCTTTTGTATTAGGATTAGTGTATTCCTTGATCTGATTTTGCATGTCAGCTTTTGCTTTGTTATATTCACCTACCATTTTACCAATTTTCTTCCCTGCTTCAGGAAGCTTGTTAGTGCCAAACAAAAGAATCAATGCAACAAACACTATGATTATCCATTCAGTTCCTATAATGTTAAGAGTGTAATCAATCACAAGTATACTAATTTTAGTTTAAAATTAAAGATTTGGATTTCTGTTTGGTTCCAATAACCTTCTTTTTGAGATTGATAGTATTGCAACACCTATTCCTAATATGAAAAATACCATGTATGGTGCATCGTTTCCAAAAAACTGTGAAATAAATCCTGCAACTATAGGTCCAGATGCCCATCCTATACCAAATGTTGTTTCATACGCACCAATCATTGTTCCTGATATTGCAGGTCTTGTTTTTGTCAGAATTATCTCTAATGTAAGTGGGAAGAATATACTAAATCCAAATCCAAGTAGAATTAAGGCAATTGCAAATTCGATGATTGTGTCAACAAAGAATGATATTCCAAGACCAATTGATATAGAAAATATAGCAATTATCAGTGTCAAGCTGGTATGTTTAGCCAGTTTTCCAGCTACTGCAAGTGTGAGTATACGTGAAATTCCAAATATAAAGAAAAGAATCTCAACATCGATAATTGTCATAGTTCTATCGTTTAAAAATGCCGGATAGATGCTTAGTATAATTCCAAATGATGCTGTACAGTAAATTAACAATAGAATAACATGTGGAAATTTTGCAATTTCTTTTAATGATGAAAAACTAAATTTTTCGTGCTTGATAATCGGTCTATTTTTAGAAAGAATCAATGATGAGACAAGTGCTGCAACAAGAACATATGCCGCAATTTCAAAGATTATTCTGTATGTCATGTCAAAGCTTTCTAGTAGAACTGAACCAAAAAGTGGTCCAATCATAAACCCAGTAGTGAAAAAACCAGTAAATGTGGCAATGTTTCTTACTCTAGTTTTACCTTTACTAACATTTGAAATAATTGCTTCACATGGCGGCCAAAAAAATGCATGTGCAACTCCAGTTATTATCCTGAAACCCATTATCTCTGGAACACTTTGTGCAATAGAGAGTAAATATACTGATGCTGAATTAATTATTACGCCAACAGATAGTAAGTAACCGTTATTGAATCTGTTTAAGAAAATTCCAACAAATAATGGAAAGAATATGTATGGAATAAAATTAGCAAATCCAATAATGCCCAATTCAGCATATGATGCACCTATAACATTTTTTGCAAAAAGTGGAAGCAATGGTCCATGTAAACCATAAGAAATCCCAATCAGTAGCCCTGTTATGTAAACTAGAACTAGTCTTCTATTCATTTGTATGCAGCGACCATAATTGCACCACCCATTAGATCTTTTTCAAACTCAACACGTGAAAATTTCTCTAATAGTAAATCTTCCAATTTTTTATTTTGTGGCCAAAGTTTGTAGGTTCTATAGAGTGTAGCAAACTTCAAACCAAGTTTTCCTCCAGCAATAAATGCAATTATTGGTAAAATCATCCTAAGATAAAATGTGACACCAAATCTAATTAATGGCTCATCAGGTTTTCCTAAATCAACAATTATCCATCTACCATTTTTTTTCAAAACCCTATGCATTTCAGTTATGGCAGTTCTCAAACTTATGGCATCGCGTAATGAGTAGCCAGACAATATTGCGTCAAATTCTTCGTTTTGAAATGGTACATGTTCAAATACACCACATGCGCTATCCATTTTTTTATTAAATAATCTATCAGTATTTTTTAGCATAGGTATTAGTGGATCATAAAGTATTACATCTAAGTTATTTTCAATTATTTTTAAAGCAGTTTTTGACATATTACCAAATCCTGAACCAGCATCTAGGATTTTATCACCTGGATTAATTCGACCCTTAATTGCACGATTTCTATGTTGAATATCTTTACCAAAAGAAATGAACGAATTCACTTTATCATACACTGGAATAATATCTTTGAGAACATCTATAACATCAGCCCAATAACTCCCTAGTCCCATATATCATGCACTTTTTGTTTTTATATTGATGTTTTTGTATTATAGGTGAAAATTTTACCTATTTGATAAATTTACCTTTAGCAGCCTGATCAAATTTCTCAAGATCACCTGTTGAGATTCGCTCAATAATTTTTTTGTCTTCCCTAACTTGGGACATTTTAATATGTTCAATTCCTGCTTTTTCCTCACTTTTGAGATTTATTGCAGCAATTGCAAGAGATGAAGCTTCTTCAATTGTCATTCCATCTTTGTAATTTTTTTCTAGAAAATCATTAACTTCGTCAGAACCAAGACCAATAGCAACTGCAGCATATGAAACAAATGTTCCACTGGGATCTATAATAAAGACATTAGAACCTTTTCTATCAACACCTGCGATAATTAATGCAACACCAAATGGTCTCACACCTGAATATTGTGTAAATTGATGATTCTGATCAGCAAGATGTTTTGCAACAGTTTCAACCTCAACTGGTTCATCATAAGTTAATTTGTTACTCTGTGAAAAATATCTGGCATTATCAACTTGAACACGTGCATCTGGAATATATCCAGCTGCTGCCGCACCTAGATGATCATCAATTTGAAATATCTTTTGTGTTACATCTGATACCTGAAGGGATCTGGATTTTTCTTCAACAGCAATAATAACACCGTCTTTACTTTTAATACCAACTGCTAACGTTCCACGCTTTACAGTCTCTAATGCATACTCAACTTGGTAAATTCTACCATCTGGCGAATACATTGTTGGTGTCATGTCATAACCACGATTTGGCATCATAATGTGAAGAGTATCTTAAAAGTCAATTTAAGGGTTAGTTATTTTCAGTTTGAGCATTGAAATTATTAAAATATAATAAATTACTCCATATTGTATGGATTCTAGGCTAGAGCCATTTGTTGACCAAAAATATATCAGCCTTGAAACATACAAAAAAGATGAAACACCGATAAAAACACCAGTGTGGTTTATCATTGAAAATGATCAAATCTATATTACAACAAAAGAAACAACAGGTAAAGTTAAGAGACTTAGAAATAATCACAATGGACGTATAGCTGTCTGCTCAATGAAAGGTGATATCAAAAGTAATTGGATTAATGTTGGGCTGCAAATGGTTAATGAAGATACTGATATTGAAAAAATTGTAAAACTTCGTAAGAAAAAATATGGTTTCTCAGCAAGATTGATCAGCATGTTTACATCACAAAAAGGTAAAACTGTAGCCTACTCTATAGAATTTCTCACCAATTAATTCTTGAAAAAGAATTCATTATTTCGAGAGATACTTAAATATAATTCTAAATTACAACATCAATATCTTGGCACAAGCAGATCCTTTTGCAAATGCAACTAAACAGGTTAATGACGCTTGTGATATTTTGAAAATCAAGGATAAACAACTGCGTGAATACTTGGCAATGCCAAATAGAGTACTAAGAGTAAAAATTCCTGTGAAAATGGACAATGGAAAAATTCGTGTGTTTACAGGATTTCGATCACAGCATAACAATGATCGTGGTCCATACAAAGGAGGTATACGATACTTTGATCCTGAAGGCGGTGTAAAATACATGGAACGTGAAGTCATGGCATTATCATCATGGATGACATGGAAGTGTGCGATTGTTGATATACCACTTGGAGGAGGTAAAGGAGCAATTTTTGTTAATCCAAAAAAAGAAAAACTTAGTGATGGTGAACTAGAAAGACTAACTCGTGGTTTTGCATATAAAATCGCTGAAGTTATTGGTCCTCAAAAAGATATTCCTGCACCAGATGTTTACACTACAGGAAAAGAAATGACACAGATCATGGATACATGGAGTAAAATGAA
>CAZIHG010000057.1:0-2113 GCA_964539205.1 uncultured Candidatus Nitrosopelagicus sp. | reverse complement strand
TGAAAAATATCGCCCACAAAAGTTTATGGATCTTATTGGAAATGAGGATGCAAGAAAGTTTTTTGTTGATTGGTTTGAAAAATGGAAAAAAGGAACAAAACCATTACTCCTAGTTGGTCCTCCAGGAATTGGAAAAACAACCCTAGCAAATCTTGCAGGTAAAAATTTTGGTTATGATTTGATAAGTCTTAACGCCAGTGATGTAAGAAATAAAAAAAATATTCAAGAGATGTTAGAGCCTGTACTTGGTAATCAAACAGTTCTTGGTAAACCGATGATCTTTGTAGACGAAGTTGATGGTGTTCATGGTAGATCTGATTATGGTGGAGTTGAAGCATTAATCAATATACTAAAAGAACCAACTGTTCCAATTATTCTTGCTGCAAATAATGATTCTTCCGATAAAATGAAGAAGATAAAAAAAACTGTTAAGACAATATCACTACGTCCACTTCCTCCAAGATTACTAAAATTATATCTTAACATGATTTTAGAAAAAGAAAATGCGCGCATTAATCCTGGAAGACTAATTAAATTAATTTTAGAATCAAATGGAGATATTCGTTCAATGCTTAACTCTGCACAAGCACTAGTTACAGGATTTGAACCTTCAATAGAAAGAACATTTGAATCATTAGATGTAGAAGAAGGCATTAATGCCTTTTACAAGGCACAATCAATTGATGAGGCTAGGGTAGTTCTATATTCTATGCGTATTGACCCTAGAGAAAAAATAAACGCATTTTATTCTAGTATAATTACAAGTAACATTTCTAATTTGGAATTGGAAATTTTTTTACAGGTAATTTCAGAAGCTGATATACTTTATGGTCGGATAATGAAAACACAAGAATGGAGACTCTTACGATATTTAGATTCTATACTTCTTAGTTTATACAAAAAAGATACTACAATTAGATATTCTCAATACAATTTATCATGGCAAGTTCTTAATCGCTTACGATGGGATGGTTCTAAGATCAAATCAATTTGTTCTAATCTGGCTAAACAATTCCATATTTCATCGAGCATATTTGCAACATTTTATTTTCCTTACATATTATTCTGCATCAAAAATGATTCCTTAGAATTTGAATTTGATGATAGTTATACTGAACTTATTGAAAAGGAGATTGAATTATTATGAGTTGGATTAAAATCACAATGAAATTTGATGGTACCTGTATTATTTGTAATGAGAAAGTGAATGCAAATGAAATTGGATTATGGTCAAAAGGAATAGGAGTTAAACATGAAAAATGTGCTGAAATAGTTGAGCTAAAATGTGTGATTTGTGACAATCCAGCAGGATGCTTACAATGTGAATTTCAGGATAATTGTGATCGTTCCCTAGTTTCACAGTTGTGTATTTGTAAAAAATGTGATAGTCAGCAACACACATTTGAGCAATATCAAGTATCAGTCAGAGACAAGTTCAATTTCTGATTTTAAACATAATAGTCTTTTTCAACTTTAAATTAATATACACATTAACTTAGTTTTAATTCTAGGACAATGCATTCTGATAAAATTAACGAATATCAAAAGAAGAATAAAGAGTCAAAACAGGGTGGTGGTCAAGATAGAATAAAAGCCCAACATGACAAGGGTAAACTTACTGCCAGAGAGAGAATCCATCTACTTCTTGATGAGGGTAGTTTTGTTGAAATTGATGCATTGACAACACATCATTATTACGATTATGATATGCAGAAAAAGAAATTCTTCAATGATGGTGTGGTAGGTGGATATGGTACAATTCATGGTCGGCAAGTCTATGTCTTTGCATATGATTTTACAGTTCTTGGTGGTACGCTTAGTCAAATGGGTGCCAAGAAAATTACAAAACTAATGGATCATGCAACTAGAAACGGCTGTCCTATTATTGGAATTGCAGATTCAGGTGGTGCAAGAATCCAAGAAGGAATTTTAAGTTTGGATGGTTTTGCTGATATATTTTATCATAATGAAGTTGCATCTGGTGTTGTTCCACAAATCACTGCAAGTATAGGACCATCTGCAGGTGGAGCAGTTTATTCACCTGCTATGACTGATTTTGTTATTATGGTTGAGAAAGCTGCAACAATGTTTGTCACGGGACCTGACGTTGTAA
>CAZIHG010000056.1:0-2070 GCA_964539205.1 uncultured Candidatus Nitrosopelagicus sp. | reverse complement strand
AGTTTGAATTAACCTCTGGAGCCCTTAGCGGTGAACTTCGTAGTCACTGTCGCCCTACCAGGCTAGGCTACGACCCCACAAATAATAAGTTAAAGCTCTTGAATTTTACTATTACTAAGATTTATTTGCAAATAAAGCGATTTGGGAAATAAATGGTTAAACCAATCTTACTTTTTGCAGGTGCAATTCCAGTTATAATAGCAGTTTTGATAATTGTTCCATTAATCACATATCCTGAAATTCCAATAATTGCTGTTGATCCAGATGATAATGTTGAAATTGAATTTACAAAACATGAGTTAATAAAATCATCATTTGGTGTGACTGAAAGATTTGGTGCAAAACAAACAGAAATAATTTCCATAGAAAATGATGGATCAATTAAATATTCTTTGATAAAAGACAGTATACCGGAACCAGAAAAAAACTCATCAGTAGATACTGCAACAAAAATGAAATTAGCTGCAATGATAAAAGAAACTGGATTCTTGGCAATACCTACTGATTCATTTACTATACGTGATGATATCAACGAATTTGTTAAATTTGGGGTAAAAATCACATACAATGGCGAAGTCAGTCAATTATATTGGCCTGAGCAAGATGCAACAGAAAAATTCATTCCTCCAATGATGACCATGATTGAAGAGGAACTAGAAAACATAATGGATGAGCTAAGAGAATAAATATTCAGAATATAATGTAGTACTATGATTCCACTTTCAGGTGATATTCCAGAGTCAAAAGGACTAATTCACGAGGATGTTGATTCATTTTCGATATCTAGGGGTACTTCAACACTAAAACGTGGATTTGCTCATATGTTAAAAAATGGTGTTGTAATGGATGTCACAACAGTTGAGCAAGCAGAAATCGCTGAAGAAGCAGGTGCTGTATCTGTTATGGTCTTAGATAAATTACCTTCAGATGTAAGAAAGGCTGGTGGTGTAGCAAGAACTGCAAGTATCAGAACTATTCAAGAGATTATGGATCATGTAACAATTCCTGTAATGGCAAAATGTAGAATTGGTCATGTGTACGAAGCACAAGTTCTTGCTGAAACTGATGTAGATATGATTGATGAATCTGAAGTATTAACTCCTGCAGATGAATATCATCATATTTGGAAATGGGATTATACTACACCATTTGTAAATGGTGCACGATCATTAGGTGAAGCATTAAGAAGAATTGAAGAAGGTGCAGCAATGATTAGAACAAAAGGTGAACCAGGAACTGGAAATGTTGCTGAAGCAATAACACATATCAAAAAAGTAAACGATGAGCTTCGTACTATAAAGAGTATTTACGATTCAGGTGATAAGCAAGATCTTGTTAGAATGGCAAGAGAATTAAAAGTTTCATATCAACTTGTTGAAGAAACTGCAAAAATTGGACGTCTGCCAGTTGTAAATTTTGCAGCTGGTGGAATAGCAACTCCTGCTGACGCAGCTTATTTGATGTCACTTGGATGTGACGGTATTTTTGTTGGTTCTGGAATATTCAAAGCCGAAGATGCTCAAGAACGTGCAAGAGCAGTTGTTCTTGCCACAACTTTCTGGGAAGAACCTGATAAAGTAAAGGAAGCACAAAAAATGATTGATGAGAGACAGTCATTACTTGGCCTTGATGTTAAAAATCTTGAACTAAAAATGCAAGAACGTGGTGGTTCAGCTTGACCTTGAATATTGGTATATTAGCAGTACAAGGAGATGTTACTGAAAATTTTATATCTACTATGTCATCTATGAATGAATTAGGATTAGATGGTGCAGTGAGTCAAGTCAAAACTGCCGAACAGATTGCAAAATTAGATGGTTTAATCATTCCAGGCGGTGAAAGTACTATGATTGGTCAGATGTCGCTAGTTAATGGCGCATTAAAGACAATAAAGGAAAAAGTTGAATCTGGCATGCCTATTTTTGGGATATGTGCTGGCATGATTCTCTTATCAAAGAATTCTAAAGACAGGGTTGTTGGCAATATGGATCAGCCATTATTAGATCTGCTTGATGTGAAGGTAGAAAGAAACTCTTTTGGTAGACAAAAGGATTCATTCGAGGCACAAAT
>CAZIHG010000055.1:0-28853 GCA_964539205.1 uncultured Candidatus Nitrosopelagicus sp. | reverse complement strand
GTAATGTCACTTCTTTATTTTTCCATCGTGAAACAATGCTTCCATAAAAATAACCTCTCACTACACATTCAATTGGAAGCATTTCCATTTTTTTAACTATAATTTCTGTTTCGGAATGTGATTTAACAAAATGATTCGGTACATCCAAATTTTCAAACCAAAACTCTGCAAACTTGGATAGAACCTTTCCTTTCTGTGGAATTTCATCTTTAAATTTAACATCATATGCTGAAACACGATCACTAAACTTGAATAGAAGATTATCGTTATCTATTTCGTAAACATCCTTTACTTTTCCTGAAGTGAGAAATTTCATTTATGATCCCATCATTCCTGGCATTCCAATTGGTTCTCTATACACTTTACTAACATAGATATCTGGCTCAGCACTTACTATCACATATTGTAATGAATTACCCTGTGGTGGTGAAACAATTATGGATTGACCAGGTTTTAGTGTTCCCAAATAATCTTTATCACCTTCACCATAATTAATTTGAACGTTTGTTAATGAACCAGTTCCAGTATTTTGGATAGAAACTCGTGCCATAATGAAGAGAGTTTGTTTTTCTTTTGTTGGATCAACAGATATTGAATATGTCTCTTGTGAAAAATTTCCCATTGTTAAAACACCAAATATCGCAATTGAAATTCCTGCAAGTGCAGCTATAGTACCAACTATTGCAAATTTGTAATTACCCATACAAAATTATAGGATGCCTTGTTTAAGAGATTTCCCTACTCTAAACGCATCATAGAGCCAAGAATATTTGCATGCCAAACAAAACCTGATTTTCCTCTTACGTTAATCTTTGGTCTTGCTATCACATCCATGACATTAGATAAAACTTGATTTGTTCTATGAAATGATTTTTTATGACATGAACAGCTACATCTTTTCTGATCACAGCATGAATGTGCGCATGTTGTACATCTGAGATTCATTTTACATTACTTGTAAAATCACTATTTAAGCTAATAACGAATTTTTTATATGAATTTTGTAAGTTTGGATAGCCTGAATTAGTTGGTTTTTTTGCCTCCTGCAAGGAAATCATCTAATTCTGGTTATGCTTTGTTAATTTTTTGTGTTTTTTTTTCAACTCCTTTTGACGTTTACTCATGATTTTTGCATTATCATGTTCTTTATCTAATATCTCGAAGAATTTATTCGAAAATCCCTTTTTATCAAGAGAGCGTGTCTCCTTAGACATTTTTAGGATCCTGTTCAGGTATTATTGACAATGTAGTTGTAGCAGTGACATTTGGGATAGTCCTAATTTTTCTTGTAATTATCTCTTGGATGATCGAATTTTTTTCTTCTTGAATTTTAACGAAAATATCATAATAGCCAAATGTTCCCTTTGCCTCTTTAACACTATCTATATCTAGTAATGCTTTCAATATTTCCATCTCATGTGCAATTTTACATTGAACTAAAACATACGCCGTTTCCAATTAATCACCTTTCATTTGTTCTCTTGTTTTAAATTCAGGTGTAATACCCAATGGCTCATAATTTCCAGTAGTACATGTAAAACACATTGAATCTATTGGTATACCAACAGCATTAGCAAGATTTTCCGCATCGTTGTAACCCAAAAAGTCAGCACCAATATCATTTCTAACTTTTTCAATCATTTCTTGTTCTGAGTATTCTTTTCCATCACTAAATGTTGCAAGTTCTTCTTGTGATGGAAAATCAATTCCAGCATAACATGGAAATTTTATTGGAGGATATGTTATCATCATACTAATTCTTTTTGCGCCTGAACGACGTAGTGCTTTAATTATTGCCTTTGAGCTAGTTCCACGAACTAGGCTATCATCAATTACAACAACATGCTTGCCCTCTATCACTTCTTTTATTGGAATTATCCATCTATTGATTTCAACCCTGTCACTTTGATGTGGCTCTATAAAACTACGTAATGGACCCTTTTTGCTATATCTGTCTTTTAGTAATCCTTCGTCAAATGAAATACCAAGTTCTTGTGCATAGCCTAATGCTGCAGGTCTTGCAGAATCAGGAACTGGTATTACAAGATCAGCATCTTGTAATGGATACTTTCTTGCAAGGAATTGACCAATTCTTTTTCTTGCAAGATAGATATTTTTGCCTTCCATCTTACTTGATGGCTGTGCAAAATAAGTGAATTCGAATGAACAATGTGCACGATTTTTATCATCAGAAAACATCTCTGTCTCAAGTCCATCCTTACTTAACTTGATTAATTCACCTGGAATTACATCTCGTACTAGTTTAGCACCGATAGCTGATAATGCAGAAGACTCTGATGCGACTATATTAACAGAATTTTGTTCTTTATGACCTAAAACCATTGGTCGAAAACCTTTTGGGTCACGTGCAGCATAAACTGCATCAGCATCTGATAGAAATGTAAAACAATAAGAACCAACCATCTCATTTTTTAGAATTGATAATGCACTTCCAATTCTTCCTTTTTCAGTAATTAATGAAACAAGTCGTTGTGCAGCAATTAAAGTATCACTTGCATTTTGTGGTGTAAACGTGCAACCACCTACTAAATTTGATAATTCTTCTACGTTAGAAATTGTTCCATTATGAGCAACACATAGATCCTTTACTTTTAGTGGCTGTGCATTTTCAAGATCACTTTTTCCAACAGTTGAATATCTAACATGACCAATTACTGCATGTGATGCATATTCCTCAGTTATTTTTTTAAATTCATTAGAGGATGCTGAAACTAAGCCAATCCGCTTTAATGGTGCTTTATTTGGAACTGCTATTCCCCATGCCTCTTGACCACGATGCTGAAGTGCTCTCAAAGAGTCTAAAACCATTGGTATAACATTTGTGTCATCATTACTAAAAATACCAACTACACCACAATTTTCTTTAACCATTGTCTAATAATTCCTTCAACGCATTGAAATATTTTCTTTGTGCTTTATCGACTTTTATTTTAACCAAAGATTTTGTATCATCCTTAATAGTAATTTGATCGCTACCAAATTGACCTAACACAGCAAAGGAATTCTTCTTCTTTGAAAGGACTTCTTTTACTTTATTGATGTTTTTTTGTGACACAGTTAATAGATATCTAGAATGTGTTTCAGAAAATAATAATTTTTCAGGATCAAGAGTTTTTTCTGATGGAATTTTTTTAATATCAATAGTGCATCCAATATTACCAATAATTGAAATTTCTGATAATGCGATAGATAGTCCACCTTTAGAACAATCATGTGCTGATTTGATTAAACCTTGTTTAATTAGTGAAAGTACAGTTGACATGTTTAACTTTGAATTATTAAAATCAACTTCTGGGCAATTACCACCAATAAAATCATGAATATATTCAAAATATTCTGAGCCACCAAGTTCATTTTTTGTATGACCAACTATAACCAAATAATCTCCAGATTTGGGTGGTGTTAGATGTAATGGAGTTTTATCAATAATGCCTAAAACACCTATCAAAGGAGTTGGCTTAATTGGACCTGATGGTGTTTCGTTATAGAAGCTAACTTTACCACCAACGCATGGAATTTTAAGGAATTTTGCGAAATCAGTTATACCTTCAAGTGATTCCATAAACGTCCAAAAAATTTCTGGATCCTCTGGATTACCAAATTGAAGATGATCAACCATTCCAATCGGGGTTGCACCTGTACAAATTACATTTCTACATGCTTCTTCAAAACAACCGATTGCACCATCTCTTGGATTAAGATAACAGTGCTTTGGATTACCATCAATCTTTAGAGAAAGAAATTTTCCATTATCTAATCTAAGAACAGATGCATCAAAACCTGGTTTTACAACAGTCCTAATTCCAACTTCATGATCATATTGACGAAAGACCCAATTTTTACTTGAGATGTTAGGACAAGATAACAATTTTAATATAATTTTAGAATAATTTGAAATGTTTTTTAATTTCTTTCGAGTTTGTATTTTTTGAAGATATTTTGGTTTTGATTTTTTTCTATCAAGAAGTGGTGCGCGCGCAACAAAGTTTGCTGGTAGTAACGCTAAAGTTTTCTTGCCTTTTTTAACATGCATCATTTTATCATTTTTTACATGACCAATAATTGAGCACTTAATCCTAAATTTATCACAAATTTCTTTTAGTTTTTTAATTTTTTTCTTGCTTGTAATGACAAGCATTCTCTCTTGTGATTCTGATATCATTACTTCATCTGGAAATAATCCTGATTCTCTAGTGTGTACATCATTAATATCAAGTTCAATCCCAATTCCTAAACTTTCAGCGGTTTCTGATATTGCACATGACAGTCCACCACCACCCAAATCTTTCATAGCATTAATACATTTTTCATTTCTTGCTTCTAGAATTGCTTCAATAATTAACTTTTCAATAAATGGGTCAGGAATCTGTACCGCTGATCTGTCTTCACTATCTAATGAATCTGATGCAAACTGTGAACCACCTATACCATCTCTACCTGTCGCACCACCAATTAATACAACAAGATCTCCAGTACTTGCGTGATTTTTTATCAGTTTTTCTTTTTTTCCAAATCCAACAGCCGCCACATCAACCAATGCATAATTTTTGTAGCACTTGTCAAATTCCACCTCACCTCCAATAGTTGGTATTCCTAAACAATTTCCATAATCAGCAATACCAGTTACAGCATTCTTAAACAACCATTTTGCATGTGAGTCCTTTTCTATATCACCAAAACGTAATCCGTCAAGAATTGCAATAGGCCTCGTACCGGCAGATAATATATCACGTATAACACCACCAACACCAGTTGCCGCACCACCGAATGGTTCTACAGCTGAAGGATGATTATGACTTTCAATGTTAACCGTGACAACGTAACCATTACCCACATCTAACACACCCGAATCATATCCTTTTTCGTTTATCACTTTAGGGCCTGTTGTCGGTAACATTCTAAGATGCTTCTTAGATGATTTGTATGAACAATGTTCTGACCACTCTGCAGCAATAATTTGTAATTCAGTTTTAGTTAGTTTTCGTTTCAATGTATCTTGGATGTGTTTAGTCTCATGCTTTTGTAAACTCATTTTCTTTCTCCTATAGATTGAATTAATGACTCAAAGATTAATGATGAGGGTTTGTTATCTACTGGATTAATTTCTGTTTCTGCGGCACGTTCTGGATGTGGCATCATGCCAACTACATTACCATCTTCATTACACACCCCTGCAATTTGTTCCATTGATCCATTAACATAATTCTCATATGAAAAAACAATTTGGTTTTTTTTCTTGAGATTTTTAATCAGTTTGTCATCTACAAAATATCGTCCTTCACCATTTGCAATTGGTATGGGAATTTTCTGTTCGAGTTCAAGTTTATTAGTAAATGGAGTTGTATTATTTTTCACAATCAAATTTGTCCACTCGCACATAAAGTTCATAGAATCATTTTTCAAAAGTACTCCAGGAAGTAGGTTTGATTCTACCAGAATCTGGAATCCGTTACAAACTCCTAAAATTGGAATTCCTTTCTCTGCCAATTTTTTTACATCTGAAATAATTGGACTGTGTGCTGCAATTACTCCAGCCCTAAGCCTATCACCGTAAGAAAATCCACCTGGTAGAACTATAGCGTCTATGTTCTCTGGTAGAGTTTTTTCATGCCAAAAATACTGAGTGTCTAGATTGAATACATCAGTTAAGACGTGATACATGTCACGATCACAATTACTGCCAGGAAAAACAATAACCCCGACTTTCACATTAATTGTTAGAATATGAGGTATAAAATTTATCACATGTACAACCATCTTTTTATTTACAAAATCTATAGTCTGGTTATGGGCCAAATTAGGGACATAATGTGTAAGGATGTCATAACCATTGAAGATGATAAAAGTGCAGAAGATGCTGCCAAAATAATTTCAGAGAATGATATTAGTTTTCTCGTAATAATAAAAAATGGATTACCTATAGGAGTCCTAAGCGAGAAAGATTTTGTTCGTAAATTGGCAGCAGAAAATAAAAATGCATCTGACACACAAATTTCTGAAATAATGTCATACAAATTCAGATGGGTTGAACCAACAACATCTATTGAAGATGCAATTCAGAAAATGCTAAACAACAATATACGTAGATTACTAGTTTTGGAGGATGGTAAATTGGTTGGAGTGATAACACAAACTGATTTAGCAGCATACCTACGCGATCAATTACTTGTTGATGGAACAATAAAAAGCATCAACACAGATTAGTTCTGATTAACGTTTACAGTTATTTTACTAACTAATGGGTTGTAAATTCTTAATTCGTCACAAATTTTTAACACTTTTGATTCAGCTAGTTTTTTAGTTTTTTCATTAATAGAAAATTTTAGCATTTTTGCAGAACGGATTTTCTTTACATTCGAAAACCTTCCTTTCAAAATAAGATCATTTAAAATTGTATCACCTTCAGGATCATTAATTCCAGGTTTATTTTCAATTATCACATCTACATCATACTTTGCCAACAAAACAATTATTCTTTGTTTCAAGTTAAATGTTATCACATTATTTACAATGGATTTTATAATAGTGATGTTGTTTTTAATCCAATGGCTAAATTTCGATATTGGAAACTAGATTATACTGATGTTGAAAAATTAACATATAATTCAGATAATATTCTAAATTGGGAAATTAAGTGTATTCGTGAGCCTGAAGATGAAGCAAAATTCATCGGTGTATTTCTGTACAAAAATGGTACACCACTTGATTATGAATCAAAAAAAGGAATTGTTTACTATTACAACAACATAGATAGAAGTGAGCTTCCTGGAATAACCAAATTTTTGAAAAATAAATTCAATGGAAATGTACTTGAAAAGGGCGAAAGAATTTTTCTAGAAGGTTCAAAAGAGATCTATGAACCAATAGAAATTGCAAACTTGGCAAAAGAACTTGAGAGTAAATTAAATGCCAAATCAATCATTAGTATGGAATTACATGATACCACACAGGAGCAACTCAAAGAATGGGGGTTCCCAGAAGCTAAGTTACTACCTATTCCATAATATTGTTGAAACATTTTTTTAATGTTATATTCATCTAGTCGTTGGATGTCAGAATTAAATGAGATATATCCACATTTACATGAGCTTAGAAAAAGGGTTCTCAGATCAGTAGCTTCAATTGGCATAATCACTATTTTTTTGTTAACATTTCATCTCACACCAATTGATCTTCTGGGTTTTACACTATACTATCCAACGCCTGAACCACTTGATAACATTGCAGCACAAATTACAAATACAATGAGATATGAATTAGTTCCTGAAACAGTTCAGTTGATACAAACTGCACCCGGTCAAGCATTCTTTTCTCAAGTTTACATTGCTGCATTAGTTGGAATTGTTGCTAGTATACCAATTATTATCAGAGAATTTGCTTCGTTCTTAAAACCTGCTCTTAAGGAAAGAGAAATCAATGTTGGTAGAACAATTACAATTCCTGCAATAGGATTATTCGTGGGTGGATGTATTTTTGCATACACGATGGTGGTACCATACATTTTGGAATTTCTTTACAAATATGGTGAATCAGCAGGATTAGTAACTTTTTTGAATATTATGGATTTCGTCACATTTGTCTTACAATTTCTTCTCGCATTTGGTATATCATTTCAGCTACCATTAGCCATGTATGCATTAAGTATGTCTGGTTTAACTGATGCAAAATTTTGGAGAAAGAATATACGATATGCAATTGTTGCTATAGTGATTTTTGGAGCAATAATAACACCTGATGGAAGTGGTGTAACTATGTGGTTCATTGCTGGTCCTATGATTGCACTTTATATTTCAGGCATGGTAATAGTAGAACGTAAAGAAAAAAAGATTATCAAGACTTAAATGAGAAAAAATGGATTTTATAAGTAATGATTGAAAATCTGTTCAACTTTATCGCAGGTCAGGAATGGATATTTATCATAATAATTGCAGCTGTCTTCATATTTGGTGCAAAAAAAATTCCAGAACTTGCAAAAACCTTTGGTAAAGCAAAAGGAGAATATAAGAAAGGTGAAATTGAAGCAGATGAAGAACTAAAAAAATTCAAAGAACAAAAAGATTAACTATTTTCTATCACATATATGATTTCATCATACAGAGATTCTAATGCCTCAACATACTTGTTGTTTTTCAAAATATGCCCAAATCGTTTTCGAATATTGATTTCAGCCTCAACAATAATTTTGGTTTCTGCTTCTAACGGAATTATTTTTTCGATGATATAACTTCCCTTAATATCTCCACCAACCACTCGCATTTCATGTCTGTATGGTTGCTCGTTGAAGTGTTTTGCCATTATGACAAACTCTTTATCGTGCAATTTCAGATGCTCAGACACTAAAGAGCTTTTGTCTCTTACTGATTTGATATGAATTGATGAATAATAATTTGGAAGTAGTTTTTCAAAGTTTTCAAAATTTGAAATTACATTAAAAACCCTATCAGGATTTGATTTTGATATTTTTTCAAAAGTGATTTTAATCAATAATTATAATAGATTTTTCTAATGTAAATTTTTTCGCTTATTTGGAACCCCATCGTCTAAATAGATCATGCTCAATATTGAACTGATCTAGACATTTACCAACTATATGATCCACCATTGAATTTATGGAATTAGGATTAGTGTAAAATTCTGTGACTGGTGGTAAAATAACAACTCCAAGCCTTGCAAGTTTTAACATGTTTTCTAGATTAATAGCAGTCAGTGGCGTTTCCCTAGCAACTAAGATTAATTTCCGTGATTCTTTTAATGTGACACCGGCAGATCTTGCAACTAAGGTTTCATCATAGCCATTTGCAATACTTGATAATGTTTTCATACTACATGGAATTACTATCATTCCATCAGTTTTATGGGTTCCACTTGAAACACTTGCTGCCATATTGCCTTCGTCAGAAATTGTAGTTGCAAGAGATTTTACATGATCAACATCATGTTGTGTCTCCTTTAAAATACATTTTTCAGCCCATTCTGACATTATAAGATGTGTTTCAATGTTTAATGTTTTCAAAACTTCTAGCATTCTAATACCATAAATAACGCCAGTGCTTCCCGTAATTCCAATTACTAGTCTCATAATGTTGTGTTAGATTCTATACATGATATAAAAGAAGATCAAAAATCACGCATGGTTTTCATCAAGTGACTCATCCTCAATTTTTTCTTTTCTTTTATTTAACCAAATTTTTACAGCAGCGGCCCCCATTCCACCAAATAAAATAATTCCAACTAAAATCATCTCCGCACTCATACAGAATTATCAGTTATGCATGTGTAAAAACAAACCGTATAACTCAACATTTAATTCTGTATTTCAAAGATGAAAAACATGATTAAAAGATCAGAAATGCAAAAAATTGTATCTGAATATTCAAATCCACGAATTGGTGTGTTAGGTAGTCACTCGGCATTAGAAATAATGGATGGTGCTAAAGATGAGGATTTTGAAACAATTGTTTTTTGTCGAAAAGGAAGAGAAACTCCTTATCAAAGATTTAACAGAATCGCGAATGAAGTGATGATTGTAAATAAATTTAAGGATATGGCAAGCCCTGCAAATCAAAAACTGCTGAGGGATACAAGCACATTAATTGTTCCACATCGATCACTCACTGCATATCTTGGATATGATGTGTTAGAAAACAAACTTAGAGTGCCAATATTTGGTAACAGGAAATTATTCCAAGCTGAAGAACGTGATAATAAGAAAAACCAATATTATTTATTAAAAAAGGCTAGAATAAAATATCCAAAAATATTTGAAAATCCAAAATCAATCAACAAACCTGCTATTGTAAAAGTTATGGAAAAAAATAGGAAGCTTGAACGTGCATTTTTTACAGTGACATCTTATGCAGACTACAAAACAAAATCTGAAGAAAAAATAAGGAGAGGAATTATTGCAAAAAAGGATCTTGAAAAGGCTAGTATTGAAGAACTCGCCATAGGTACATATCTAAATTTCAATTATTTTCATACGCCTATTTCAAATCAGGTTGATTTTATTGGAATAGAAAGGAGATTACAAACTAATATTCACGATTATAATGCACTTCCTGCAAAACAACAACTTGAAATGAATATAGGTCTGCAAAATATTGAAGTTGGACACACACCAGCTAGTATAAGAGAATCACTTTTGGAAAAAGTATTCAAAATGGGTGATAGATTTGTGAATGCAGTAAAAAAAGAATATGCACCTGGAATAATTGGACCATTCTCCTTACAAAGTGTGATCACTAAAGAACTTGAAATGATTGTATATGATGTATCATTAAGAGTTCCCGGAAATCCTATTGTAGCAACAACAAGCCCATATACAAAATATCAATATGGAACAACATTTGGTATAGGAAGACGAATTGCTATGGAGATTAAAAAGGCCTTAGAAGATGATAGATTAAGTGAAGTTATCACATAGTAGATTTTTTGATAGGATCTTGTAACATATTCTTCCTTACCATAATTGGAATGTTATAGTAAACCGCTAATGTTACTGCATCTGATGCACGATAATTTCGTAGGACCAAATCCTTCTTTCCAGTAAGATATAGATTCGCTCTTAATGCATCTCCACTCTCATAAATTTTGACCTTCACAAGTAGTAATTCATTTGCTTCACAAACGTCTTCCAACATTTTGTAAATTGTTGGAATGGAATCATGATCACCATCAAGAAAACTGGCAATATGACGTGACACCTCCCCTGAAAATGCACGCATATAAAACTCCTTTTTATCAGATGAAGTTAATACAACTAATCCTTCATTACCATATGGATCAACAAACCCAAGGTTGGATATTGTCACAACTTCATAATCTGGATCCTGAATTTGATCAATTTTCAACTTAATGAATGTATGAAACGTTATTAAATAAATATTGAAGGTGTAAATGTTAATTCCATGGGAACCATTGCTACAACAAATAGAAAAAATGATAAAAAACTGATCATGGTAGGCTTGATCTCAATTGGAATTCTTTTTTTAATTTATTCAAGATTTGAAAATCCAGGTTTAACACCTGATGCCATTAGTTCAATTGAAAGACTTTCAATTGCATTTTATGTATTAATCATTGCATCATTATGCGTGATTGGGATTGGATTACGGAGATATCAAATAAAAAAAGCGTCTGAAAAACTACAAAATCCCTTATCAATAATATGCAATACAACTTTAAATTCCAAATCAAAAAAAATTTTTATAATAACATTCATAATTTATGGAATATTTTTTTCACTGACATCAGGCATGCTAGTTTATCAACCTGAAGTGATATTTTCATATCACTATGATGCAACAGTTCCATCAGCGCATATTACACCATGCTGTGGTCCACCAGGTTACATGCCTAAGTTTGTTGCATATTTGACTGAACATATTGGTATACAAATTATTCCATTGAATCTCGTGTTACAGATTACAGTATCATATCTAGTTGCTGCAAACACATCATTAGCAGTTAATGCAATATCTATAGCAAAGAAAACTGGTGGTCTTGGTGGAATTGGTGCAACTACTGGATTATTTATTGCAGGTCCAACATGTATTGGTTCATTTTTATCATTATTTGTAGGTGCGACTAGTGCTGTAGCTTTTACAATTGCCATTTCTGAACTTCAGACACTTTTTATTGCAATTACTATCCCCATACTTATCTTAGCACCATTAATTTTAGCAAGGAAAATTAGTAACACAACAGATGATAGATGTGAAATTAATTAATTGGTTTTATTACCGGTGAATCTGAATTACCAATATCAAATCCATCACGACGCAAATATTTGAGTGTCAGTTTATAGATTAATTCATCATGTTCCGTTTTATCGATTAATTCAGACCAAGTCATATTACCATTATGTATTATTTCAGGCTTCAATTTTTGCGTGATTTCTTCAGCTAATTTTTTACAGTCATCATAAGACATGCCATTAAGATAAGCAGTTTTTCGTCCTGCACAAACTTTCATGATAATATGTGACAGTGCTCAAATAAAAAAATTAGGTTTAAAAATTTTTCAGCTTTTCAATCACGATTTTGAATATTTCATCATTATCCAAAAGAATGCATGGTAGATCATTTTCCTCACAAGCCATTCCACTCTCCGTATCACGAGTGATTAATATCATTTGGTTTTTTTTAGCATAATTAATAACAGAATAATCAGAATGGAGGTTTTTTCCATCTGCACGTAATTTTTTTATGCTATATGCATCATAACCTAATGAATTTAACTTCTCATCCATTCCGTCATCCATCTCATCAATCAAAATTTTAAATTTTATAGACATGAAAACACTATCTTATTTGAAATCTGTCATGATTTTTTTAATTTTGGAAATTATTAATTCTTTGGCGTTAATTGTTAATTCGGGTTCAACCGTGACAAAAATTGATTTTGAATTAATGTATGTGACAATCTGAGTAATATTTTCTCTTTCGACGTTAACATATCTTACTTTGCCTAGCGATTTATTAAATTGCTGTCTCATTTTTTTCCTTTTTACTATATCATTACAAAATTTTTCTTCATTACGATGCTTCAAGAGTGAAAATTTATCAGAATTCATTTTCGAAAATAGGATTTTGCCATTATCAGATATTATTGCAATAAATCTTATTTTCCTATTTAATTGAAAAATTTTTGATGTTAAATGTTCATGCCGATTTTTTTTTGACATATAATTCTCAGGATTTTGGATTCAAATATAATCATTAGGATGATTCTTTATCTCTTGGATCTATCTTGAGTGATTTGTTATAACAGTCTGATGCTTCGTCGTATCTTCCTAAACTACGTAGTGTAATACCCTTGAAATTCCACAGATCTGGATTTGTTGGATCTATTAACAATGCCTGCTCAAAAAAATCAAGCGCATTATCGTAATCACCAGCGTCTAATCTTTTTTTCCCAAATTCTAACAAGCCTAAAACATCATCAGATTTTTTCATATTTTCTGTAAAAGATATTTTTAGTTAAAGGGTGACCCTATAGTAATCCCATCGTTCTGGATCAAATTTTTTCACAAATTCAATACCTTCTTCATTTTGAATTCTATGCTCTATAACATCACGCATGGCAAAACTGGTCATATAGACAAACTCTTGGGATTGAACTTGGAGCATGAACAATTGACGTATTTCACGCCCACCGTGAAATCCCCAGTAACCATGCTTAATTCCAATTGGTTCTAGAAAAACAGTATTTTGTTTTCCATAGTTTTCATCATTAAGCTGTGCATCGAAGTTGTATTTTTCTAATGGTCCACCTTTGGCAAAACCAATGATTGGACCTCGTGAACCACCTATTCTCAGTGTATTTAGAATTGTATCTTTGTCATGAATTGATTCAACAAAATCTTCTCGTGTAAATTGTAATGGTTTTGGAAGCTCCTTGTAAATTTCAACTAATGCATCAATGAACTCATCATGATTTGTATTTTTTTCAATTGTTGGGACAAGCCTTAATCCCTCATAAGTAAATTTGTTATAAACTTGTATTTCTTCCTGACGAAGTTTCATAAAACTTACAATATTGTCCAAAAAGTTTTTTCTCATGTGTTTTGGAATGCCATTAAGCACCTGCTCACACATTGCTGATTCATTATTAAGCATATCTTCAAAGTATGATACAGATCTTTTGACAATTAAAGATGGATGCCAACCTGATGCATGAGCGTTCATTTTTGCCATCTCCATCGCTTTTGTAAAATCACCAAGTGAATAACCACCAACTCTATCAGCAACAGACAAAAAATGTCCTAATTTCAATATGTGATCTTGATTGGATAAATTATAAGTTTCATTTTTTGATGCTTTTAAGAAATTTTTAATTTCACTTTCTGCCTTTCTTTTAATTTCACCAGTCCATGGATAAACTGTGCGTGAGATCAATGCACAGATAACATTCAAATCAATATTAGCATCATTCAAGAATTTTTGAATTGTTTTATTATTATTGATAAAATCAATAACACCTTTCTCATGTGGTTTATCAATTCGTTTTTCAGGATCAAAGTCATGTAAAAGTGCAGAGACGAATAGATATCTGACATCATCCAATTCAAATTTTGTTTCATTAAATGATCTAATTGCTGACATGAGTGCTACATATGTGACTTCTAATTCATGATCAATGTTATGGTAACCATAATAATCACTTGAAAGTCCATTTTTATTGAATAATTCAATAGTGTAATCTAATAATTGTACATTTTCTTTTGTAGCCAAATTAATTGATGAAAGTAAATCAAAAACTCCATTACGTAATGAATGTGAGCTTGCAAATTCTTGCATCTTGAAAATTCGCTATAGGGGCTTTTAAATTGTTTTACCTATGAAGCAATCTTATCCAAATATGTTATAAGTAAACTGAAATGATTTTCTATATTGGGCTTAAAACGATATTTGATAACACGTGGTGCCACAATGTTTGGGGTTCTATTAATCACCCTATTACTCACTATTGCCCTTGTTGGCTCAAATATGGATACAATTCTAAAACAAGGAATAATATTCCAAGTTCGTTCTGAAATAACTGACAACCCATCAATATCCCAAAACTTCACAAATCCTGATGAGTTTGAAGCATATGTTCAACAAAAAATTGATGAGCGTATAAAAAATCTAGGGCTTGATTCACCATGGTATTCACCACAAAGAATTGGATATACTATGATAAAGATTATGATGCTTGATTTTGGAAATGCGACTTTCTTAACAAGTGACAATGGATCATCTGATGTTGGCGATATTTTACTTGAAAAGATTCCAAAAACTGTTTTGTTATTCACAACCGCAACTATAATTATTTCAATAATTGGTATAGTGTTAGGTGCTGCATCTAGTAATAAAATAGGATCAAAGACTGATAGAGTAACATCTACATTTGCAGTGATCAGTAGTAGTTTTCCTGTTTGGTGGATAGGCATGCTAATGATATTTGCATTCGCGTTTGTGTATCAAATTTTTCCTGCTAGAGCTACACCTGATATGGAACCAAGTGATCCAGGATATATTTTGTCATTACTATATCATATGGCACTTCCAGTTATTACAATAGTTTTGATTGGATTTGGTTCTTGGGCATATCTAGTAAGAAATTTTATGGTTGGAGTCATGCAGGAAGATTTTATCACTGCAAAAAAGACTATGGGTATCAACAAGAAAAAAATTGTATACAAACATGCATTAAAAAATGCAGCTCCTCCAATCGTGACTATACTCGCTCTTAGTTTATCAGGTTCATTAGGTGGTGCAATCATTACCGAAGCAGTATTTGATTGGCCGGGAATGGGTAGACTGTACTTTGAAGCAATAACTGTAATGGATTTACCAGTAATAATTGGTTCAACATACATACTGACAGTGCTTTTTTTGGTTAGCATCTTTATTGCTGATCTTCTTTATGGCTACTTTGATCCAAGAGTGAGGACTGGAACATGAGTAGTATTTCAACAGAAGATATCAAACGCGAATTTACTAGGAGTGTTCTTGGCATGACTGGTATTGCTATAATTACCAGTTTGATCATAATATCTATTATAGCCACAGTGACCATTCCAGCATCAACATTTCAAGAATGGAATAATCCCGAAAAATGGCTAACATATCCAAAAACATCAATTCCTATATGGGTAAATTATTTTACGTCAGAAAAAATTCCAGAACATAAAATTATAGAGCCAAGAATAATTAATTCAGAATCTGATAATACATATCTAACATCACAACAATTTCCTGTAAATTTTGAATTTGATGATTTTCCGAGTGATTTCGTATATGAATTTGAAACCAAATATTCGGATTCATATTTACTAACAGTTAGTTTGCTTCGTCCTGATGAAAAAGAAATTAATCTTATCTCCACCTCACTCCCATTTTCCGAAAATGAAACAGTATACAAACAAAGAATTTTTTCAACTGACGAAATGATTAAAAAAAATATTAGAATGGAATCTGAAATGTTTGCCTTTGATGTTTCTGACAAAAATCTAACAAATGTAATATTTTCAGAAACATCTGAAAATAAAGTTCTCAAAGGAGATTATACATTCATAATTAATACATACGGAATTAAATCAGAAAATAAAATAATTGACTCAAAAATTATTCTAGGTGGAAAGGCATTTGGTTTCATGGGAACCGATGAATTAAGAAGAGATCTTGCAGTTGGTTTACTTTGGGGTACACCTTTAGCATTATTCATCGGTGTCTCTGTGGCAATTGGCTCTGTTATTGTTGGATTGGTTTATGGTGTATATTCTGGCTATAAAGGAAAAAAAACTGATGAGGCATTGATGAGATTCAATGATGTTATTTATGCATTACCAGCATTACCTTTTCTAATAATTTTGGCTGTCACAATAAGTAATAGTATTTTCTTAATGATTGGATTTTTAATGATATTTAGCTGGGTTGGTATAGCTAAAGTTTCACGTAGTATGTCACTCCAAATAAAAACTAGGCAATATGTTGAAGCAGCCAAAATCATGGGTGAGAAAGATACCAAAATTATATTCAAGCATATTATTCCGCAGTTACTCCCATATGCATTTGCTAGTATTGCGATTTCAGTTCCGGCTGCTATTACCACAGAAGCTGGGCTTAGTTTTCTTGGATTAGGTGATCCATCATTTCCAACATGGGGTCAAATTCTTCATGATGCTAACACATACGGTGCTGCTGCACAAGGATTTTGGTGGTGGATTGTGCCACCCGGTTTACTAATTGCAGTTACTGGGCTTGCATTTGTTTTCATAGGAAACGCACTTGATACAATTGTAAATCCAAAGTTAAAACGATAGTTATTTCTCAAAACTGAATTTTCTAATTACATCAATTGTATTATCGTTTAGTTTGATAGTATATGTGGCAGAATTTGGATCAATATCTTTTGTTTCAGCTAAAGTGTCAGCAAATTTTGTTTTTCTTTCCTCAGTAGCACCTGCCTCATGTGCACAAAGATTAAATGCCTTCAAATGCAGATTATTCTTCAATAAATATGAGATAAATCTCTTGTAATTTTCAGTGTCATACCATTCAATGTTTTTTTCTTCACATGCTGTAATCCACACATCTATCGAATTGTGGAAAAAAACCTTTTTTCTTATTACGTCTAACGATGATTTAGTTTGGGACATATGAGTAAATTAGAACATTGCTCGTTTCATTGTTGAGCCACATCTTGGACATTCCCTTGCATTGTACACTTTATGGCATACTAGACATTCATACTTAACTTTGCTAGCATTATCATTATTTTGACCAAATAATCCACCTCCAAATCCACCAGAACCACTTGAGGAACCTCCAAATCCACCTCTCATCCTATTCATCATTCTTCTTCTTAGTAAAATTGGAAATGCAATGAATATGGCTAATGCTGCACCAAGACCGTAAGGAAATGGTAAAACCATTTGTAAACCAATACTAACTGCTAACGATGCAAATAGAAATATCAAATATGATTTATAATTAATCAAGATGTAATTAATTGACGTGATTTGAATATAAGGTTTTGTCAGGATTTTTACGTTAATTTGTTTCTAAAATTGAAACGGGTATAGTGTTTCCTGAACTATCCCATGCAAAAATATCTTCATCATTATATGGTGATTTAACAATAATCGAAACCAAACCAAAAAAATTATTCAAATCATCTAGTGATGGTTCTGCTGAACCCTCCGGATGTGAATGAGCCATTCCAATATAGCTTAAATCAAGTGGTAAGAAACTTGATGGAAATCCAGCAAAAGTTGGACCAGTTTCTGAAAATGGTGGAATTACCAAACCATCAATCAAAACATTGCCTTTTTTTGATCTGCCTTTTAAAATTAGAACCATCTCATCAGGATGGTTCATCTTACAGTAAGAGATAATCCCATCTTTAGATTCTTTAGTTAGGGTGACGGTTCTTTCTAATTTTTTAGTTTTGAAGATCAATTTCAGTGAGTGAGATTTTGTATGGAATTCCTGATGCCTGTTTAAGATTTACTTCTAATTTTGAAACAATGTCATGAACTGAAATCTGGTTTCTATCAATTTGTTTTTCGATTGAAACCAATTTGGATTCTATATCTGATATGTTAAACTTGGATTTGACTAAATTACCTTCTAATATATGCAATTTTTCATTATCAAAAACAGTTAAATTTTCACCTAGTTGGGATTTTTTTTCTACAAATGCAGATTTCTGTTTTATAAAATCTGAAAGTGATGATTGAATGTCATTTATTGCTTGCTTAGATTTTTCAATATCTTTCACAGATACTGCACCTGATACAATTCCTGATTGGACAGAATTTAATATTGTTATAATATTGGATTCGTTTATTTGAGATATAACATCATATGGTGAAGCCGCAAGTTCCTCTGCCATTATTTTTAGTGGTTTATCAAGTGATGAGATGTAAACGTATTTGTTTAACGGTCTGGATATTTTGATAAATTGTTCTTCAATGTTCTTTTTAGTTGATTTTTCAAGATTAGATGTTTCGTTAATTTTTTCTTTGATTTCTAGAAATTGTTCATATTCAGAGGATGACTTGAGTTGTTTGACTTCATTGTCTAATTCAGTTAGATTTTGTTGTTCAGTATTAAATAATTCTTCTAACTGGGACTTTCTTCTAATTTGTTTTTCAATCTCTTTTTGTGTGTTTGAAAATTCGTTTACCGTCTCATTAATATCGTCTAATAATTCTTGGTTTGAGTTATAATTTGCGATTAATGTGTTAACCTCAGTTAGATTATCGGAAAGAATTTCTAAATCACTTTTAAGCTTTTTTGCATATTTTTTGGCAAAAATGTGTATTACACGTGAATGTTTACCTAACATATCACCAACCTTCTTAATTCCTCTAGATGCAGTTCTTTGAAAGTCCATCACTTTTTCAAATGAATCAATATCAGAAAATTGAGATCTGAATTCATTTTGGATTGAAGATATAACTTCTTTCTTTCCTCGGTTTACAAGTATAACAAGATGTGGATCCATATCATCAGTACTTAGACTGTCTTTACCAAGTTCATCTGCAATTCCTAACAATGTTTTTCTTCCAGATTCAATTGTTTTTTGAAATGACTTCATTTCAGCAATGAGTGTTTTCTGTCGTAAATTTGTTACATCATGTCTTACTTCTGAAATATTTTGTATAGGTATCTCCTTGATTACTGGTTCAACAGGTGTTTCAGTTTTTTCTTCAACAATCTGTTTTTTTTTACCCCATCCAAATACCATATTGTAAAATAATAACAGATCGCATATATAGATTTGACATATAATTGATTACAAATGGAAACAGATTATCTAAAAAGTAGTATTAGTATTAATGCCAATGTTCAACACGTATGGAATTTTTTAAGTAAGATTACTTCATTGGACTGGCTTGAAGGACAAAAATCATCAAAATTTCTTTCTAAAGAAAAACGTGGTATTGGCGCTATGAGATTAATATCATTTAAAGATGGGTCTAATGTTGAAGAGTGTATAGTCGGTTGGAAACCAAAAAAATATTTTTCCTATATTGCAATAACTGGTCTTCCTTTTGATACATATCATGCAACAATCTCTATGAATCAGGTTTCCAATGTGACAAAAGTGACATGGGAATCTTATTTTTCAAGTAAACAAACAAGATCGGAATTTATTGAATTTAAAAAGTTCCTTTTTAACTTCTACACATTATCCCTAGAAAAATTAAAAAATCAATTAGAATAATTATATAAAATTAGATTAATTTCTATACTCTTTAATTATTTTAGATGTGACAGATAGTGATAACCACCTCACTTATAATTTTCTAATATTTACAATAACTATGAATAAAAAGAAAAAAGACGTTAAGCATGAGCATTTTGCCAATGATGATCCAACTCAGTTTGAACATGAAAACCTTGAAGAATTAGCAAAAAAAGCAATAAAAAAATTCAAGTCGTTGTGAAATTATAAAAATAATTTATTTAGGAAAATCCAACTCCAAACGTATCTCCTTTTTGTAATGGATCCTCATCTGATGAATTTTGCATCTGTAAATACAAAAATGACTCACCAACAATATCCGGTGCATCAGATTCGGGAATACCAAGTGATGTTGCATACTTGATGTAGTGTTCTAGAATTGATTGATTTTGTTCATCATGCGATGTTCCATCTTCTTGAATTTTTGATGCTATACGTATGACAATCGCATTACGTTCAGAATCATCCATTATCAATTGTTAAACTACCATGTATTAAAATATCAAACTTCATTTTCATCATGCCCCACTACGTGTCTAGTACAATAGTATAGATCGTTCATGTTACAGTAAAATAGACTTTTGTCATCACATAACGCACACTTTGGTTTTTTATCGTCATTGGATAATTTGTAGTGATAGTTTCTACTTTTCATATTTTATTCTTTAATGAGATTGTACTTCTCAATATTATACTTGATAACCCAAGGTTTTCAGTTAGAAATTTAACAGTATCAGTTAATGCAGATTTGCCTCTGTAACCCTCATCATACAAAATCTCAATTGATGCTTTGTCAGTTTCAACAAATACAGTGATAATTGTATAATGGCCTAACTTCTCATTGGTATTTTGAATGTATGAACGCATTTCAACTGTTTTGATTTGAAAACCATCCTGAATAGAAGTCCCATCATGAATTAATGTGATAGTCTGATCTGGTTTACGATTTATCCGATTTGGTTCAGCAATGTCAATAATTTTCATAGGTTAATCTTAAATGTAGATTATCGTTTACTAGTTTTCATTCGTCTTCGTTCAGCCTTCTGATCTGCAAATCTCAAATGTTTTCCATTTTTCCTTTTAGCCATACTATGTTCATATTATTTCATATGATAAATCATTCGGTGAGAATATGTAAAAATTAAAAGTGGGTTCTAAACGGTAGATTCATGGCAAAACAGTTTGTAATTGTAGTAGTGGCAGTAGCAATTATAGCATTTTCCGTCTCAACATTTGTCTTTAGCGATAATAACATTACAACAAATCTGCCTGTATTAACACAATCAGATGATTTGGATAAACAATCAGTCATAAATGAAATTGATAGATGCATGCAAGAAAACCTTAATGGGCATATGTCTGTTAACTCATTTAACACAAACATGCTAATGAATCTTAAACAAAGCGCAATGAATGCTGAAACTGAACAATCATTAGATGAGGTTAGAAATACGTTATATCAAATCACTGACTGTAAACAAAATAATTCATATTATTTACCATAATCATGTTCTGTCATACCTTGCACGCTCAAGATCTCTATCATCTTTAGTCTCTTTTTTCCATTCCTTGTAGTGCTGTTTACATAAAACAGATTTTTTAGATGATGAATTTAGTCTGAGTCCTGCATCTTCAACTTTTTTAGTGTTTAGTGATCTAACACCGTTCTGGTCACAGCCGTCAACATTACATTTAGCCCCTTTGTTAACTACTCCCATGTATATTATTTTTTTGTAGAGTTAATAAAGTTGAAATGGTTTAGAATTTTTTGTTCGTTTATAAATAGCGTTAAAAGCAAAAATTCATGGGTAATAAAAATAAATCAGTTTCATCAAAAGACAAGTCTAAAAAACCAAAAGAATCAAAAGGTAAAAAAGATAAGAAACAAGACTCGGAGCGAAAAGAGGTTGCGGTTTTCATAAATGAACAAGAAGCTACTAAAATTATAACTTCTACAAAAGTAATCACTGTTCAAGAACTTGCAAGACAAACTAATGTAAAAATTTCCACTGCAAACGAATTTCTGAAAAAATCACTTGCTGAAGGCATAATTAAAAAAGTTGGTGGATTTAGTGGTCATTATGTCTATCAGTCTAATTCACAATAAAGACGAATCTCGTCACCTGACTCGACATTTTCTAATAATTTTACATCACCAATCACTTTTCCAATTGGGCTCATTTCTTTTTGAATTTTCGTATCAGAATAAAAAAAACATATTGCATGACCAACTGCCAAAAATGCTATCTCACCTTTTTTAAATTCTCTTCTAGTTCGTCCCAAACCAGCCTCAACTGATGTTTCAAAATAAACACCAGTTTTTTCTAAAATGTGTGAATGACCAGTTAATGGTAATGAACGATTGATTTTACCTACTAATGTTGGTGCCAGATGACGTTTTAGATCACATTTTAGTTTGAATTTATTTTTGATGTCTAAAACTAATGAAAGTTTTGAAACAGAATCGTTCAATATTAAAAGTGAATGTTTGGATTATATATTGGCTCATGTGGTAAAAATTGATACTTGTCCAATAACAAAAATAATGATAGTAATGTGGTAGATGAAGAACCTGTACTTGAATTAGATGAATCGCTCCAAGAAAATAATGAAAGTGTAGAGTTGGAAGTTACTATTGATGCAAGTCTAGAAAAGGCAATTGAGGTTTATAGAAAAATACGTGAGGAAAAGGGTCCTTTGTCTGATAAAGAATTAGCAGATTTGGATAAAGAGTGTGAAGTGATCAGAAAAAGAGAAATTATAATGTCTGATGTAGAACATGAGATTCAGGAATTAGAATCTGATGGAAAAATTCTCATGGGACCACCAACACTAACAAGATTTGAAAAAGCAAGGATTATGGGTGCACGTGCACTGCAATTATCTTTAGGTGCACCAGCATTTATTGAAATTACAGAAAGTGCAGAAACATCACTTGATATTGCGATGGAAGAACTAGAACAACGATTAATCCCTATATCTATAAGACGTGTACTTCCAAACGGTGATTTTCAGAATATTCCATTATTTGAATTTAAAAATGAATGATTGATCTATAAAATTTAAAAACACATTCTAAAGAATCATATTAAATTGGAATTACAAGAAACCACTTCAAGTCCAAATGAGTTTTTTGTGACGAGTGAACCTATAATGCAATGTGCAACAAACGCACTCATGTTAATTTCAAAATTAGGAAAAATACACCTAAAGGCAAATGCTGATTTAATACCAAATGCTGTATCAGTTGCAAATATTATTACTGAAAATTTTCTAAAAAATAATTCAAAAATTGAAAAGATCATATTAGATAGTGAAATTTTACCAGATGATGGAAGAATGATTTCCACTATTGAGATAATTATATTTAAAAATTAAAATACGCTTCCAGGACCTTTGACAAGCATATTTTCACATTCTTTACATATTTCTTCATCAATGTCAGATTCTAAATTATGATGAATATCGCATATGAGTAAACTCGATTTTATGTAATTACAAAGTCCAATGAATTTTGAGAGGCTAGATGGTGTATATGCTTTATCTGATGACAAATTATCACATATTTCATTGATCATTTCAGAAACTTGTTTTTCTTCCATAAGTTTTTTAATTAATTCTGGATCACCTCGTGTTCCACGAATATAATTACTAATTGCAGCTTGTGTTACACCAAGCATCTTTGAAATTATTTCTTCACGTATCTCATGTTTCTCTGCAAGAGTTTTTGCTATTATTGCACGTAATGCAGGAATCAGTGTTTTCGATTCGATTTCAGCCGGTAAAAGCATATCTAAAATGAATATTTATGATATAAAAATCCGTTTAAAATTAGCTATAACTATTTACTCAATATTCACATAGGAATCCTGAGGTTTATGACTAACACCATAACAGAAATTAAATCACTAATAGGGGAGATATCTCAGTCATATGATTCTCATTGGATAGCATTTTCAGGTGGACTTGATAGCAGTATACTAGCACAATCAAAAAAAAGTCAAAATATTAGCGGTATTACTATAATTACAAAAGATTTCTTTGGAACCGACTTGACATATTCACAAATCGCAGCAAAGCACATTGGAATTCCTCTAGATTTGAATTATATTGAAACTGATCATATACTTAATGCAATAGAAAAAACAATAGAGATTCTGAAAAATTTTAATGATATTGAAATTAGAAATTCAATAGTACCATATTTGTATTTAAGTGAATTAAAGGAAAAAAAAGTAACTAAGATAATTACTGGTGATGGTGCTGATGAAATATTTGCAGGTTATAATTTTATCATAAAGAAAAGTCATACAGAAATAGAAAATGAATTGAATCGAATGAAGCATATAATGCATTTTCCATCTCAAAAAATTGCTAGTGAACTTGGAATGTCGGTTGAAATGCCATTCATCAATGAAAAAATAATTAAATTTGCTGAAAAACTCCCAACTAATTTATTGGTAAATCATAAAGATAACACTACATTTGGAAAGTGGATTTTACGTAAAGCATTTGAAAATGATCTCCCAAATAGTATAATTTGGAGAGAGAAAACACCAATGCAGGATGGTTCAGGAACAACTGGCCTGACAAAACTATTTGAATCAATTATTACTGATGACATTTTTAAAGAAAAAACTAAAAAAATTAAAAATGATGATGGGATAAATATTCGAACAAAAGAATCACTTCATTATTATGAAATATTCAGAAAAAAATCTAAAGTATCAAAATCTGGAACTGGATTGAATTTATGTACAGATTGTAATTCAGAGATAATTCCTGAAACGAGATTTTGTAGAATGTGTGGTAAGTTTCCACTCACTTAGCATTTTTCTTCCATTTTTTTGGTTTCTTGATAAAGATCTTTCTACATCCATTACAACAAAAGTAGTATTTTTTTTCATTATATTCATGAACTATAGCTAGACTTTCATCAAATTCCAAGCCACAGACTGGATCAGTCACTGACATAATTTTTTGAATTCCATGATGTATTTATCTCTACCAAATAGCAACATTAAATCACACGTTGTTAAGTTGTTAAATTTTTCACAGTTTTTACAAAATCGTCTTCAGATAGAGGATTAATTTTTAGAATTTGAAGATTTTCTTCTACGTGTTCTTCAGATTTTTGCCCAACCAATGGTGCAAGTACCCCAGGTGTTGAGCGAATGAACTGAAGTAAACCAACTGATGGTGACATTGTTGTAAATTCTGGTTTGTCTTTTGCCCATTCAAGTAATCTTCCTTGCATTAATGGAACACTAGTAAAAACTCCAACGTTCAATTGTTTAGCAGAATCTAATATTGATTTAGAGTTACCATCTACCAGTTGATTTTTCTGCATGAATGCTTGATCAAAATGTAAATTATATGGTAACTGAATAAATCTAAATCCATGATCATCACCACCAACACTCTTTGCAATTTCAATAACTTTTTCTAATGATAAGAACATCTTATGATCTTCTGCAACTCTAAAACAGTCCCATGTAGCCATTCCGTAAAAACGAATCTTTCCGTCTTTTCGTTTCTCTTCATAAAATTCAAACACGTCTTTCAATTTTTGAAGAAATATCTCTTTTGACATCTCTGGATTACCTTCTACAGAGTTGTGAAGGTAAATCAGATCTATGCATTCAAGCTGTAAATTCTTGAGACTTCTGTTTAATTGGTCTTCAAGATATGGAACAGTCATACAGTGATAGCCAGATGAAATGTCACCTTCCTTTACTATTCCAGGTTTTCCAAGCTCACGCATGACATACTGCATTAAATCCTCTTGTATATCACCATCATTTGTTACATAGCCATTTTTGGTTGAGATAAAAACCTCGTCGCGTGAAATCTTGTTTTCATTAATTAGTTCAGAGATAGCCTGACCAACACTTCGTTCTGCCTTTTGTGCACGATAGTTAATTGCAGTATCAATTACGTTCATTCCAGCAAGAACTGACTTTTTGACAGCGTTTTTTACAATGTTATCGGTATCGGAGTCTGGATTTCCAAGATATGTACCAATGCCAACATTGGACAAACTTAGATCCTGGAAGATATTGAAATTTTTCTCTGGTACTGAGTCATTCTTTGTTGTAAAGTTTTTTGTTCCTTCTGGTGTCGCAAATCCACTAATCATGAATTACGGTCAAACTGAACTGTATTTCTATGTATGTCAGTTTGTTTACTGAATAAGAAATCCTATCACAAATAAAGCTCCCGCTATTCTGCTGAACGTCAATGTTGACTTCATTGCTGGGATGATTTTATCTTCGTCGGAAATTGACGATTTGAGTTTTCTTATGGAGCTTATTACCACAGGTATTGCCGCAAGCGAGATCAGACAAAAGACTGGAATTATCGACATTGCAACACATCCTATGATTATTCCATATGATACGATTGGAAATATGTAGAAAACTGATACTGCCTTTTGCCGTCCAAACAAAATTACCAGCGTTCGACGACCTTTCTCCTTGTCTGCATCGTGGTCTGGAAATGACGTGACAAACAAAACCAGTGATGACAGAACGCCCACGACTATACCACTGAGTACAACAACGTCAGTGAGTTCAGAGTTTTGTATGTAATATGTTCCCATTACAATCAGGGTTCCTTTTACTGCAACAAAGACTTCAGCCAGACCCCAGTTGACGATTTTGGTAGAGTAGAAGTAGATTGACATTATTGCAAATGCAAGAATCACACCAATTACAACACCATGTAGCACGACAAAATAGCCACCTATCAGACCACCTGCCACCAAAAATAAAATTCCAGCGTTGTAAACACTCTTTGGTTTTAACAGTCCTTCTGGAAGCACACCGGTACCACCACTCATTCCAGTTCGCTTTGTTCTTGTGTCTATTCCTCGCTTAAAGTCCCAATAATCATTTAGAAGATCAACGCTTGCATGCAGTGCAATGACACCGCCCATTGTAAGTGCAGTCTGAAATATGTCGATAGTGCCAGAGTGCCACCAAGTTACAGACAGACCTAAAGAAACTGCTATCACTGATGCAAGAAGAAATCGTATTCTAATTACACGTAACCAATAACTTAGCATTAGACTAACGACTCATCACTGACAGTTATTGGTTTTCTTCCGTTAAATCCAGTATCCAATTCATGCCAAAACTTTATTTCAGTTTCACCATCCTTCCAGCACAACCAAACATCTTCATTGAAGCGTCTAGATGGAAAATCAAGTAAGCCTTGATCTAATCCTTTCAGTGAAACACCAGTTCCTTCCAAATCCTCAATCAGTTGATAAAATTTTGTCAGCTCTGAATTTAGTTTTTGTTTTCGTGTCATATATTCATCCAAGCTAGAAGTAGACATCTGAAGTTCTTGTTCTGCTTTAATAATTTCATTTTTTTGTTTTTTTAGATTATTGAATTTTTCTATCACACCAGGAAGAGCCTCATTTGCACTCTTGATTGTAAAATACCTAAACATGATGAGAAACTAAAAGTGTTTAATTAAAACATAACTGGAAAAACATAACTAAAAAACATAATTATATTTATGATAAAGCTTTGAATGAATTATGAGTGCTGATCCAGAAAAACAGCTTGAGGCAATGATTAATCAAACTGTTGAACTTGCAATTTCTCAAAAGGATGCATATTTTAAAGAAATAGAGGCAAGTAACGAAATACTAAAAATTAAAGACCGAAAGGAGTTTGTCTTTGGGTTGATTATGGGGCAGATTTTAGGTCTTGGTGTAGCTGCACTAGCACAAATGAAGGCTGCAACTGGACAGGGTAATCCAACACCACAAGATCAGATGAAGGTACGTGACATGGCATACCAACTTGTTCCACAGATACGTGAAAGGGTTTTTGAGTAAATGTCAAACAAAATAAAATGCTCTCATATACTGGTTGAAAAACATAGTCAGGCATTACAATTACTAGATGAAATCAAAAAATGAAAAAAATTTGGTGCAGCTGCGAAAGAAGTTTCTCAATGTCCAAGCAGAAAAAAAGATGGAAACTTGGGATACTTTACGAAAGGAATGATGGTAAAAGAATTTGATGAAGTTGCATTTAAACTTCAGATTGGTGAGATCTCAGATCCGGTAAAAACAGAATTTGGTTATCACATAATCAAGCGTTATGCCTAGACATTTTGTGATACTATTCACTACACTGATCGAACCATTATTTGACTAAAGTTAACATATACCAGAATGATTTGATATTATGTATGTCTGAAGTTTCAGTGTTTAATACAAAAGATATTGAAAATATCATATCATGGTTTGAGAGACTCTACAACTCTGATGAGGAGATCTCTGATTATGAACGTGAGACATATCTTAAACTTGCAAAATATTTCATTCTAGATGAAAAGGCAATGTCCTAAAACCAGACAAAATTTTTCTTTTATCATGGAAACGACTTGATGGTTCGTGCATAACTTGCAAACCGATGGTTTCTTGGTCTAACCATTTTTTGCGTATATTTGGAAACTGACACTCCAGATGATCCATTGTAGCCAAGTGGTGAATCTACCCAACACTCATCATTCGCTGCCTTTAAAACGTCATCATATGGACTAAAATAATTTGTAATTTTTTTATTAACAATTTTTTGAAATGTAGATCCAGTTTTTCTTGGATTAAATGAGTTTGCAGGTATGGACGCTCCAAACAGATGAACTGATTCAATGATTCCTTTGTTCTTTTGGTTTTTTGCAAGCGCTTGAACAGTAGATAGTATGACTTGTCCGCCTAACGAGTGCCCCATTAATCGAATTTTTTGTGATGGATTTTTTGCTTTCATATCTAAGATGAATCTTGAGAGGTTACGACCGTTCTTTTTTGAAATAATAACTCCGGTTTTTAATGCAGAAATTGCTGTAGATTTGTACTGAACTCCTGCAGTGTTTGAATCATAGCTATATCCTATTACAGGGTGATTGTAATGTAATGCCTTGAGGCGTTTTTGAGCAATGACATACTTGGCAAGTGCACCAGATTTGTCATTTCGAAGGCCGTGAATCATTATGGTAAATTCAGGCTCGCTTAATAGATCATTAAATTTTTTTGGCGGATAAATTTCATATGGTGTTTTTTTGAGAGT
>CAZIHG010000054.1:0-11881 GCA_964539205.1 uncultured Candidatus Nitrosopelagicus sp. | reverse complement strand
CACAGGCGGAGTTATGTCCGGTCTTGGAAAGGGTGTAGTCGCTTCTTCAATATCAAAACTATTACAATTATCAAACCAAAAGGTCTCATGTGTGAAAATTGATCCGTATTTGAATTTTGATGCTGGTACAATGAATCCTATTGCACATGGTGAAGTGTTTGTGACTGAAGATGGTGGTGAATGTGATATGGATATTGGAAACTATGAACGATATCTAAACCAGAATATACCAAAATCTCATAACATCACAACTGCCCAAATTTATTCGAGCGTAATAGATTCAGAAAGAAAAGGAAAATATCTTGGTGCATGTGTCCAGATAATTCCACATATTACGGATGAAATTAAAAATCGTATTAGAGCTATAGCCAATGATGAACAGTTGGACATACTAATCGTAGAGTGTGGTGGAACAGTAGGTGATATTGAAAGTCTACCATTTTTAGAGTCCCTGAGACAAATGAGAGTTGAAGATGGACCTAATAATGTAATATTTGTCCATGTCACACTTGCACCATCATTAGATGTTGTTGGTGAACAAAAAACAAAACCAACACAGCACAGTGTTCAAGAGTTAAGAAGAATTGGTATACAACCAGACTTTCTTTGTGTCAGATGTACATCACCATTACAAGATAAAACAAAACAAAAGATCTCAATGTTTACAAATGTCACAACAAAAGATGTATTCTCATGCCATGATGTGAAATCAATCTTTATGGTTCCACAAATATTATTTGAACAGGGTTTAGTTGATATAATTTTTAAGAAATTTGAACAGGTAGGGTATGTTAATGCATCTGAAAATTGGGATAAATGGAATACGATTGTAAATTCAATGGATTCAATAGGTGATCCAATTAATATTGCAATGGTTGGAAAATACGTGACACTAGCGGACAGTTATGTAAGCGTAAATCATGCGTTAAAACATGCTGGAGCATCATTAGGAAGACCTGTAAAAATTGATTGGATAGATTCCGAGACCCTAAATGGTAACATAGGTACACTTGGAAACTATGATGGAATTCTAGTTCCTGGTGGATTTGGGACAAGGGGTTCAGAGGGTATTATAGATACTGCAAACTATGCACGTGAAAATAACATTCCATATTTGGGAATCTGTTTTGGTTTTCAACTGGCAGCCATATCATTTGCAAGAAACGTGTGCAATTTATCAAATTCCAATTCAACTGAAATTGATAATAATGCTAAACATCCAATCATTGATTTATTGCCAGAGCAAGATGATGTTACTGATATGGGTGGGTCACTCAGACTTGGTGCAAACAAAATAAACATTGAAGAAAAAACAAATGCGTATCAAATCTATCAGTCTAATTCAATTTCTAAAAGACATAGACATAGATACGAATTCAATACTAAGTATCTAGACCAGTTTAATGAAAAAGGTATGATCTTTTCTGGTGAAAGTGATAGTGGAAAAAGAATGGAGATATTGGAAATCCCATCACATAAATTTTTCATGGGTGTTCAATATCACCCAGAGTTTGATAGTAGACCTGGATTCCCAGAAGAAGTTTTCAAGGCTTTTACAAGTGCATCAGCAGGAAATTAATCGATTTTTGAAATCTCGTAAATTTTTTGTCTAGAATCTCTAATTGAGATCTTGCGTTTCACGTAACCTTTTTCTAATAAATGACTCATAGCCAATCTCACAGTTCTATCAGGTAAAAGTGTCTTAGTCACCAATTCTTTTTGTGTCATAGATCCTTCATATTCTAAAATTTTTAGTAGTAGTTTTGAGCTTGGTGGCATATTAAACAAATCTTCCGCAAGTTTGACTTTTTTAGCAAGTGCTGATATAGCAGTTGTATCTTTTGTTAAACGAATGATTTTTGCAGATGGAACGAATTTTGTTGCCTCAACCATTTTGTTTACCTTATACCGATCTAAACCATCTAACACAACTTCACAGTGAAGTCTAGCAGAAATTTCATCAATTTCAATAACACTATTGTTTGAGACTATGAGTGGACGTCTGATAATATCTAACGAGTTAACAGATATTATACCAAACACTGGAGAATCCTGAAATATTACTGGACCTCCTGCTGACATTGAATATGCTGAAGAACCGATTGGTGTTGATATAATTATTCCATCACTACTATCATGCCACACTTCATCACCGTTAACACGTAGTATATGCTCCATAAGCATGGCACTTTTTGACGGAAACACTGCTACATCATTTAAAACTGGATATACATTCTTACCATCAATTTTTACTCCAAGTCTAGTTACCTCTTCTACATGGTAATCCATTTTTTGTAATCTTTTTGCATATGATGAAAATTGTTTTAGATCAACCTGTGCAAGAAAGCCGTCTGATTCTGATTCATTTATTCCTAATACAGGAATAGAAGAATCAAATGTCCTATGAAAATAATTTCGTACCCCCCTATCTCCGCCAAGTACTATGATACAATCAATTTTTTTGGAACGTGTTTTTGAGTTTAAATTAAAATGTTTGATGCTATATTCATCTAATATTTGTTTTAGATATGATGATGATGAATCAGTTAATCCATTACCGAATATGGCAACTTGCATCGATAACTTAAATCAAAAACCACAATATATGTTAGATCTGTCTGAATTTTACCATATTATAAAAATAGGATGCATTATTCTCAACTGCACCCATTCGTGGTATTTTATCAAGACCAAAACGTTTTGTTTCAAGTGCTGCCTGTGCTGCACCCCCTGCAAATGATAACGCCCATAGAAAATCTTTTTCACGTAACATTGTACAACAAAATGTTGCACAAAAAATATCACCTATCCCTGTAGTGTCAAACAATTCCAAATTCGGTAATTTGATTGAATAAATTTTATCATTAACTAATAACGAAATATCCTGTTTATTTGTGACTATAACATTTTCAATTCCAGTTTTTTGCAATGATAATAAAGCTGTGTCATCGTCAGCCCCAGTGATTGCCGTTAATTCGTCAGGACTAACCTTTATTGCAGAAATACCATCTAGATCTAATTCTGTTTTTTTTAATGAAATTTTGTTTTCTGCATCATGCTGACGTAAAAATCCTTGTGGATCTAATAGCACAAAATCTGATGATTCCTTGATCTTTTTCAACAGTTCATTTCCAATCTCATCATAGACGGGACTAATTATAACACCATCATTGTCTTCATCAATGAATTCTAATGGATCACATTTATTTTCAATAAATAATTCTCTATCAGTCTCATTTAGAATGATTTTGAATCTAGTGGTGTTTTTTTCAGACATATTATTTCTAACACTAATCATATTACTTTCTAAAAATTCAATTAAAGGAAAATCTGGGCCAATTTTTGTTGCAAGATTGATATCAAATTTTTGATTTTTGGCAGATAGTGAACAGTAACATGCTGGACCTCCAGGTAACTCATATGTTCTATCGCCATAACTTATCGTGTCAATTGTGCAATGTGCATAAATTCCAACTTTCACATTATTGTATCATATAGTAATCATTTAGTTTTTTGCATTATTCTTTTGACACTGCTTGCAGATGATTTTTCCATGAAGAATATCAACGTCTACATTTGATTTCAGGCAATAATGACATAAACCTTTCATGATGATCATACGCAGTTTAGCATTAAAATTTTTTCAAAAATATGCTATCGCATTTATATATAGATTCAGATAATAAATCTCATGCCACTAAAACGTGCAAGTAGAGGTAGAAGAAAGGGCGGTAAAGGCTCATCAGGGTATATTCAATGTGTTAATTGCGCTGCTACCGTACCAAGAGATAAAGCAAAAAAAGTGACATCTAAACTAAGCTTGGTTGAACATCAACTTGCAAAAGAGTTACGAGCACAAGGTGCATACATTGCTGCTCCAAAAATTACAAAATGGTATTGTATATCATGTGCAATACACTTCAAAGTACTAAAAATTCGCTCTGCTACACAAAGACGACAACATACTAAATTACGATAAAACTATCTATTTTTCACTAAAACTGAAATTCTCTGTGCAAGTGTAATTGCTGCAATTATTATTACTATAATGATTGCTATTTCCATAAATCCAAACATGCCTACAATTGCAATTACAAGTAATCGTTCTGCACGTTCACCTATCCCTATTCCTTGCATTTTAATCCCAGCTGAATCTGCTAGTGCACGTGTGTAACTAACTAACAATGAAAGTGTAATTGCCAAAAATACCAGATAAGGATCTGTGTAATTTCCAATTAGAATGCCAAAAAATATTGCAACTTCTGCTATTTTATCAAATATTGAATCCAAAAATCCTCCTTTTTTGGACATCTTATTTGCATATCGAGCAACTTGACCGTCAACTATATCAAAAAATCCTGATATTAGCAAAATTATTCCAGCAATAATTAATGAATATTCATAACCTAATCCATAAACTATTGATGAGACAAATGCAAAAATCAATCCTATAGTGGTAAATGTGTTTGGTGAAAGACCAGTCGCAGCAAAAGTTTTTCCAACTTTTTCTAATGCAGGTTTCAGAGATTCTCTAAGATTGTTGAGCATAATTCATTGCAATTATTGTTGCTATCATCCTTGCTGCAAGTGATGCAGTAGAGCCATTATCAAATGATGGGTTAAGCTCTACTATATCTGCCGCAATTATTTTTCTTTCATCAAGTGATGTTATAATATCATATAATTCTCTAGATGTTATTCCTACTGCTTCAGGATTTCCCACACCTGGTGCGAATGCAGGATCTAAAACATCTAAATCAATACTAGTATAAATCGAATCAAAATTCGCAGTTGCCTTTTTTAACAGATCTGGACCTTCCCCATCACGAATCTGTTTATTGGTGATGGTGTGTATGTTATGCTCTCTTAGGAATTCTAATTCTTCTTTTACATATGCACGTGCACCAACATGAATAATGTTTTCTGCGCCACGCTTTTCAACAATTCTTCTAAGATATGCAGCGTGGCTTAGTTTCATATCAGCATATTGATCACGTAGATCATAATGTGCATCAAAAACAACATACGCAGTATTTTTTGGAAAACTCATGTATGTTCCAAGTGTAAGAAGGTGCTCACCACCGAGAATTATTAGTTGATTTTTCTTTTTTTGTAGTTCTGTGGTTGTTTTTTCAACCATTGAAAGCATTTCAGTAGCAGACACAGTATGTTGTATGTTTCCTAAATCTTGTATGTTAACAGTTTCAAGATCAACTCCAAAGTCTGGTTCAAATATCTCTATATTGTTAAATGCGTCACGAATAACATCTGGACCAAATCTGCACCCTGGTTTGTAAGAATGTGTTGAATCAAATGGTACACCAAATATTGTAGCCTGTGACTCTGAATGATCATCAGGGGATATAATCAATGGTGATTGGGTCAAATACAAATCTGTGTAACTCATCTTATCTCAATTTGAAATTATTCTATTAGATAAACTCATACCTGAATTACAGGCCTTTTTGAGAGTAGTAGTGGAAGGTTTAATGTGGAATATGGTTTGCCACCAGTTTCATTACTGATTTCTGATATTAACTCGTCAAATGATATTTCACGGACATCACTTGAATTTCTATCACGAATACTCAAATTCTCTGATCCAGCTTCGCGTTCACCGATTACCAGAATGTAACGAATCCACTCTTTTTCCGCTTCCCTTATGCGCTTTCCAATTGAATCATTCCTATCATCAATATCAGCCCTGACATTTTGCTTAGATAATTTTTCTACAAGCTTTTTACTAAATTCTAAAAATTCATCTTTGAGTGGAATTACTCTAACCTGTGTAGGTGCAAGCCAAAGGGGCAACTGTGGTTTACGTCCTTCTTTGGAATCGGTTGCCGCTTTTTCTAATAAAGTATACATCACTCTCTCAATTGCACCACTAGGAGAATTATGTAAAATTATTGGGTTTTTTGGCATATTACTTTCATCTACAAATTCTATACCATATCTACTGCCATTTTCTACATCTATTTGATCAGTTGATAATGCAGATGCTTTTCCAGAATCATCAATATAATTAAATTCCCATTTTAGTACAAAGTAAAAGAATCTCTCTTTCCACATCTCCACTAATACTGGCTTTCCAATTTTTTTGACCATTTCAATAATTAGATCTTTATTTTCTTTGTAGAAGTCTTCCGTGAAACGAATGGCCATTTCATAATCATCCTGTGTTATACCAACTCCATTTAGAACATCCCGTGATAGATCAAATCTAGTTCTAAATTCTTCCACCGCTTGTGGCATATCACTACAAAATGCATGACAATCAGGCATTGTGAATGCTCTTAATCTTCGTAATCCAACTAGTTCGCCAGATTGTTCTCGTCTGAAACTATAACGTGTTAACTCATACAATCGATATGGTAGATTCTTGTATGACATCTGGAAATCATGTGCCATAAGAAATTGCCCAAAACAAGCTGCAAATCTCAAAAACAGGTGTTTGCCTTCTGCATCTATACTATACTGCCTGGCCGGAAATCGGTTGAAATAACTCTCCATGCTTGGATGATGTGAGTCGTACATGATTGGTGTCTCAACCTCATATCCACCATATTCCTTTACCTTGTCAGTCACATAACGCTCCAATTGTGATTTTATGAGACGACCGTTTGGGAAGAATCGCATGTTTCCTTGATCAGATGCTGATTCATAATCTGCGATTGCAAGTTTTTTCATTATAGCAACATGTGGAGGAGGTTCATCAGAAACTCTTTTTTTAGCAGATTCGTATTTTGCTAATATCTCAAGTTTTGTATGATTTGAGAAATCAAATTTATCAAATTCCTCCATCTTTCCATCTGGAGTCAAAATGTACCAATATGATTTTATTTTTGATTCAGATTCTAGTGCAGCTGAAGTTTGTTCTTTTTTTGATTTAGATGTAATTACTTTTGAACTTTCAGCTAATGGATGGCCTTTGACTTTGACATTATATGATTTAGTCCAACCAAATGGAGCACGATTAACATCCAATTCTGAACATCGGCTTTCCATTAATTTTAGAAGGGATAAAGCCGTTGAAGGGGCAGCCAAATCAGAGCTCAAATGAGCATATGGGTATAATAGTAATTTTTGACATCCAATCTTCTTCATTGATTCCTGGATTTGTGATATGGCATCTTTAGCAATGTCCTCATCGTCGTCTTTTTCAACTGCCACAAAGCACACAACCACTTCGTCAATAGAAACAGGTTTTGGATCTATTTCTTCAGCAGATTGTATCTCTTTTTTTGTTGGTTCGTATGAGATATTATCACAATGTAACTGTAGTATTCTCATTAATTCATAACCCTTTAATTTTGATTAAAGTGTTCTGATATAATTGAGATATCTGGTGATATCATCAAGCCCCACTGTTCCGTTGATGTAATCTTTTGTTGATATTTGCCAGAATGTTCAGTTGGGTAAGTCATAACATCATTCCGATCAAATACTTGCATGAAAAAACCATATTCATTTTCAAACCCAATCCGCTCAAGAGGAATTTTGAACTCATATGCTGCATGTGGCATTTTGATATATCGGTCATTTTCCCCAGATGTTCCCCCAATTGCTATAAAGTCAGGATTACTTTTTTTTAATGTCTAAAACCATATTTTTGATCTCGAAAACTCTATTTTTGATCTCTAAAACCCTATTTTTAAGGTAGAAAAATAGGCGCCGGGAGAGGGATTCGAACCCCCGCGTGCGATGCACAGACGCTATCCTGTGATGAGATTTCGAGGCGTCCGCCTTGGCCCAGGCTTGGCTATCCCGACAAATAATTTTGTATTATGTCCTAAAATAGTGAATCGATTAATACAGTAAACAAAAAAACCTTGAAGATTCTAACAAATGTATGGGTTTAGACCTCAAATCATTACTGGTTCGGGATAAAACAAAACTTGAATCATTTACAAATAAAATTGTGGCAATTGATGCATATAATGCAATTTATCAATTTCTCGCAATTATCCGTGGTCCAGAAGGATTACATCTTACTGATACAAAAGGTCGTGTAACTAGTCATATTACCGGACTATTCTATAGAAACATCAATTTTCTTTCACTTGGTATAAAACCAGTCTACATCTTTGATGGTAAACCCCCATCTTTAAAATCTGCTGAGATTGAACACAGAAAACAGATCAAGAAAGATGCCACTGTAAAATATGAAAGAGCTGTATCTGAAGGAAAGATGGAAGATGCAAGGAAATTTGCCCAGCAAACGACATCAATGAAGGATGGTATGGTTGAAGATTCAAAACGTCTATTAGAATTATTTGGTATTCCCTATATACAAGCACCATCTGAAGGTGAAGCCACAGCTGCACGATTAACTGTAACTGAACATGCAGATGTTGCAGCAAGTCAGGACTTTGATTCAATTCTATTTGGTGCAAAAAAACTAGTAAGAAATTTTACAAATAGTGGACGCAGAAAACTGCCAAATAGAAATACATACATTGAGATAGAACCAGAAATAATTGATTATAATAAAAATTTAGAGGCACTTGGAATAACACGTGAACAATTGATTGATGTTGGGATTTTGATTGGGACTGATTTTAATCCTGATGGATTTGAAAGAATTGGTCCAAAAACCGCTATTAAAATGATAAAAGAACATGGAAAATTAGAAGATGTTAAACAAATTCAAGAGCAATTACAAGAAATTGATTATAATGCAATAAGAAAAATATTTTTGGAACCTGAGGTTGCTAATGTGGATAAAATTGAATTTAATGAAGTGAGATATGATAATATCACAGATTACCTTTCAAATGAAAGAAGTTTCTCGCGTGACAGAGTTAATTCATCGCTAAATAGGCTCAAAAAAAGCCTAGAAAAGAAAAGTCAGACTTTAGAAAAATGGTTTTAGAATCCTTCAGGTGGTTTTTGTACAAACACATTACACACTAATGCATCTGTTTTCTCATCTCTATACTGAACGTTACAAGATACAAATTTACCTCTTAATGCCTGTTCAAGTTCAATCTGTGTAGTTTCTTGATATTCCGGTTTTTCGGCATTATCAATTTTTGAAATAATAATTCTTTCAATTCTACTATACTGCTCTTGATTATCTTTTCTGTAATGTGTAACATCAAGTTCGAATGTATTACCAGAAAGGCATCTCACAACAGGACCGCCTATTCCATCTCCCATATTAGATTATGATGATTTGGTGTTATAAATTTCAAAAGTCTTTTATTTTTTTGGCTCCATTCTGGAACATTCAATGCAAAGCTTTCCAACCTCAAACACATAAAGCAGTTTTTCACACTTTTCGCATCTTCTTTCACTTCTAGTCTTATCATAACCATATGGCATTTAGATCACTTTTGACTATCTTTGTTAATAGCGCTTTGTAATTCATCAAATGCAGATTGTACTTCCTCAACTGCAGCACCATCTTCTAGTGTACTTATATCACCAATTGTTTCCTTACTTGCAATTGATTTGAGAAGCCTTCTCATTATTTTACCACTTCTTGTTTTTGGAAGTTTTGTGACAAAATAAAATTCTGATGGAGTTGCAATAGGTCCTATACCATTTCTAACAGTTTCTATTAATTCAGTTCTAAGTGTGGAATCTGATGTCTGAGTACTGTCTTTTAATACAACAAAGGCAATTATTGATTCGCCTTTAATATCATCTGGTATTCCACACACTGCCGACTCTGCAACATCACTATGTGAAACAAGACTGCTCTCTAATTCTGCAGTACCAATCCTATGTCCTGCAACCTTCAAAACATCATCAGATCTACCAAGTAACCAAAGATAGTCATCATTATCTTTTATGGCATAGTCACCAGGATAGTACATGCCATCATATTTTGACCAATAGACAGTTTTGTATTTTTCATCATCGCCCCATAATGTAAGTAACATTCCTGGCCAAGGCTTTCTAATTACCAATGAGCCCTTTGTACCATGCTCAACTTCTTGCCCATCATCGTCTACTACTGCAATGTCAACGCCAGGTATTGGTTGTGATGCAGAACCAGGCTTTAATGAAATTGTTTCAATTCCTGGTAGATTACTAATCATCATGCCACCCGTTTCTGTTTGCCACCAAGTATCAATTATAGGACATTGTTTTTTTCCAATTACATTAAAATACCATTTCCAAACTTCTGGGTTAATTGGTTCTCCAACAGTTCCAAGCAATCGTAATGTTGATAAATCAAATGAATTTGGAATGTCATCACCAAACTTCATAAACATACGCAATGCAGTTGGTGTAGTATAGAAAATAGTCACGTTATATTTTTGAATAAAGCTCCACATTCTTGATGCGTCGGGATAATCTGGTGCACCTTCATACATTACCTGTGTTGCTCCATGTAAAAGTGGTCCATAAGCAACATAACTATGACCTGTCACCCAACCAATATCTGCTGTACAAAAATACACATCATCGTCTTTGATGTCAAATGCCCACTCAAATGTTGAAAATAGATGGGATAGGTACCCTCCTGTTCCATGTAAGACTCCTTTTGGTTTACCGGTTGTTCCAGATGTATAAAGAATGTAAAGTGGATGTACACTATCGAGTGACGCTGCATCGCATTCTTCTGACGCATTACTCATTAAATCTGACCAAATACAGTCCTTCTCATTTAGATTTATCTCATTATTTGCACGTCTTAGTATTATTACATGTTCTACTGAGTTAAGACTTGATGCAGACTCGTCAACTATTTCTTTGAGTTTGATCAATTTTCCTTTTCGGAATCCACCATCAGCAGTGACAATTATTTTCGAGCCGGAATCCTCAACCCTGTCTTTTAATGAAACAGCACTAAATCCAGAAAAAACTACTGTATGAATTGCACCTATTCTTGCACATGCAAGCATAGTAATCATTAATTCTGGAACCATTGGTAGATAAATTGTAATTCGGTCACCACTCTCAACACCTAATGATTTTAGAACATTTGCAAATTTCCTGACTTCTCTGTACAAATCACCATAGGTTATGATACGAGTAGTAGCATCCTCTCCTTCCCAAAAAATTGCAGTTTTGGATGATTTTTCCTGCTGATTCACATCTAACGCATTATAACAGGCATTAATTTTCCCGCCCACAAACCATTTTGCAAATGGGGGATTCCACTCTATAGTTTTGACCCATGGTTTGAACCATGTGAGAAGTTTGGCTTTTTCATTCCAAAATGCAATAAAGTCAGATTCGGCATTATTACGTATAGAGTTGTCATTATTTCCTAAACCGATCTGAAACTTATCTGAACCCATTATTGTTTTGTAAGAAAGAAGTGATTTTAAAATGTTAAACTTATTCTTGATTCATTCTTTTAAGCCAATCAGATTCTGAAAATTTTTCTTGGTGTGTTTCTTGTTGTGGCTTTTGTTCATTATTTGGTTCTGCTGACTGTGTAATTATCATTGGTGGATTATGAACTTCTTCTGAAGGTGGAGAACCATTTTCTGGTGGTTCTGGTAATCGGGATTCTAGTGGCTCATTTTCCTTTGGGGTTTCCAAATATGTAACTGCAGAATCCTGTATTGGGTGGAATGCAGGCCCTGTAGTTAACACATCTTCTATTGATAAATTTGTAAGTCTGGATTTGACTTTAGCAATTTCATCTTTTTCATAGTTCATGTGTTGAAGCATTTCGTCAGTTTCTGTTTGAACGTGTTCGAATGTTTCCTGAGAAATCTCATTACTTTTTCATTGCACTTTTGCATCAAAAAAAAGAACTTTTACAGCTTTCATCTGTGAATTGATTTCAATAACTCGTTGTTCTAATTCAGAATTTATTTCTTCTTCAGTGTTTTGTAATGTCATTAATTTTGTTCTGTTCTTCTCATGAATTAATTCTGCATCAGATTTCATAGTGTCGTTGTCAGAAACAATT
>CAZIHG010000053.1:0-12729 GCA_964539205.1 uncultured Candidatus Nitrosopelagicus sp. | reverse complement strand
TGTATCTCCAGGTATGAATGGTCCATTTTGTATCGAAGGAGTATATGACGAAAATGCTAAATTTACATCGTTTGAATTTTCAGCAAGAATTGTTGCAGGAACTAACATCTACATGGATGGTTCACCCTACTATTCATTATTATTCAATGAGAATATGAGTATGGGAAAAAGAATAGCGCGTGAAATTAAGATGGCTGAATCAAAAAATATGCTGAAAGAAATAACTACCTAAGTTACTGTAATACTCTTGGTACCTTTTTGAGTACATAAGATAATGAGATTCTTCCAGGTCCAGCGACTATTACCACTAAACATGCTGCAAGCAGTATCAAATCTAATTCATAACCATGTTCACCAGTAAGACTTGATGCACCCTTCACAAAAAATATTGCACCAAGCATTACAATTGAAATCAGTGATGCAGAAATTCTCGTTAACACCCCAATAAGTAATAACACTCCTGGAACAAATTCTGCAAGTGCAATTGGTATTTGCATTTCAGCTGGAATTCCCATACTTGATATCCAACCACCAAAACCCGGATTACCGAATTTTCCAAATCCATGAACAATAAAGATCACACCTACAGCAGCACGCATTCCCATCTGTGCAGCATCATGTAAGCCATGTGTTGAAAGATTTGTGTTCATAGTGACCTCTAAATCAGTTGAATTAATAAAATATTGTTATATAGATTATAACGATGACTCCATTCGAATATGGGGAATGCCTACACGCTCAAACACTTCTCCTATCTCACTAAAACCACATTTTTTATAAAAACCTCTTACATCATAAATTGAGTCAAGAAAGATTTTAGATTCATTTTTTGTGATACAATATTTTTTTACTTCATCAATTGTCTGTATACCAAATGACATTTTTCGATATTTAGTTAAAATTGCCATTCTTTCAAGTTTTATGCTATCATTTTCTTTTCGCAGTCTTAGTGCACCAATTATGGTTTGATCATTTTTTATTAAAAATTGCTCACATGTATGATCATATTCATCAAACAGGTTTGACTCTGGAATTTTTAACTCATCGCTGAATACTAACTTTCGGATTTTTTTTATGTCCAGTAGCTCACGGTTTGATTTTTTTAATAAACTAATTGTCATCTTTTGTATAGTTTTTGTTTGGAAATAGGTGTAAAACTGCATCATGTTTCTCAATTTTTATCTCAGCACGACCTATTCGACTTTTATACAATTTGATTTTTTTACCATCAGCAAAAACATATTTTTCAACCTGTGCCAACGTTAATTCTTCCAATTGATTCAAAGTTTTGTATACAGCAGATAAGGAAATATTTAGTTCGTCAGCAATCTGATTTGCATTTTTTGAATAATCAATTATCGAGTATAATACAGAGCGATGGCACGCATCTACTAAAGATTCCATGATTTTTTGAGTGACATCATATTGACTTAATTGCAAAATATTTGGTTTTGGTAGGGCTTCTCTAACCTGATTTTTTTTCATTTTAGTGTATTATTTGTTGGGAGTTAGGATTAATACTGGTTCAGGTTTTTTAATATTAATTTCTGCATTTTTTATTCTACTTTTGTAAACTTTGAATCTTCTACCTTTATCAGATAATTCCCAACTGTCAACTTTTATCAAAGTAAGTTCCTCTAGATCTGAAATTTTTTTATAAACTGAACTAAGAGGTATTCTATGTTTTTTAGACAGCTCTCCAGCAGTTTTGCCTTTATTAATAATTGAAAATAATATCGCACGAGATTCCGCATCAGCTAACATTTCAATAACTTTTTGTGTGACATCATATTTTTTTAGTTGTGGAAGTGTTAGATACTTTGCCATTAAATTTTTAATTTTTATCTATACTATTAACTAATTCTATCCATTCTAAATTCTTGGAACAGGAAATACATCTTTTATATATTAGAAATATCCGGATTTGTTTTTTGCCAAAATGCACCAAGAATTAATGCAAGTGTAAACCAGAAAACAGTACTTGTCAAAAATGCCACCGCTCTAAATCCATTAATTAACTCAATTGGTGCAGTCATCTCATCTGGATTTTCTGGCATAATGAAAAATACTATTGTTATTAGTACACCATATCCAATAAATGCCAAAATCTTTTTTTTCTCTTTGAATCTCTTGAATATTTGATAGAAACCTAGCGCCATTAAACCAGAAATAGCAATGAATGATAGATAGAGAATTCCTCTCAATACCACAGTTTCACCATCTCCAACGGTAGGTGGGTTTGCTGGATATTTCAAGAATGGAATTACAAATAGAGTGAACCACATCAACCCAGCCAAAATCAACGTTTTTCCGGTATTGCTTTTACTTGGAAGTGATTTCTTTGATAACGCGTAAACAATCCCAAATAATGAGCCTATAGATGTACCAAATATAGCCCCCGCAAGAACTTGGCCACCTTTTTGCATTGAACGATATTCATAGTATTCAAGCCAGAATTCTGATGTATCTTGTTCATCACCAGATTTGAATAAATTCTGATTTTCTATATTTATTGCATCATCAAGATATGGTTCCACAATTATAAGATTTAGTCCACCATAAATTGTACCAGCGAAACACCCAGAGAGTAGCACAATGGTAATGAAGATACCAGTTTTCATTTAATATCAATTCCTAGAAAATTAGTGGCATGGAAAACCAGCAGCATGTCTTAAATCATGAGTTAGTTCATGTATGAACATTTCGTCAAATGCAGCCTCGCCCATGACTATACTAAAAATATGTCCTTGATCAAATCCAACTACAAATAATCCAAGGCCAAAAATAGTAGCCAGAATCACGATAGCCAGTTTTGGAATGACTAACTGTGAAATTTGTGTTTGGATGTGTGACAATGTATTTTTGCTTTCAATAATATATTTAAATCTATTATATCAGAAAATCTGCGATCATAATTTCAAGTCATTAAATAATAGCCAAAAAGATATTCAAATGTTTGAAGGGTAAATATTTAATCATAATTCCAATAGTAATAGGAATTCTTCTTGGGATTTACGTTACCAATTATTTTCAAACAGATTTTAGATCTGATAATTTATTGCTAACTAACCAAGAACTACTGAAAAATGGTTCGCCTAAAATTGGAATTTCTAATGCCAACATATCAATAGTAGAATTTGGGGACTATCAGTGCACATTTTGTTATAAATTCCATCAAAATACATTTAATGACATCAAAACTCAGTATGTTGATACTGGTAAAATTAATTATGTATACAGAGATTTTCCACTAAACGGTTATGACTCAAGTTTAGCTGCGGAGGCAACGTACTGTGCTGATGATCAAGACAAATATTGGCAGTATCACAATTTACTTTTTAGTAGTTGGGCAGGTGAAAAAACAGGCTGGATTACTCTGGATTCATTAGAAAATCTTGCTATAAAGTCAGATCTAAATATTTCAGAATTTAATAAATGCCTTAATGGGCATAAATATTATCAAAAGGTAATAGATAATGAAAATTATGCTAAAAAAATTGGCATAAATGCAACACCTTCATTTTTAATTTTTGACGATGAAGAGTTAGTTAGAATTATTGGCGCACAGGAATTTGAAGAATTCCAAAATGTCATAGAATATTTGATTTCAAAATAAAATTCAGCGTATAATTCCAAATTAAGTTACTCAACAAGTTTTTTGAAATTTTGATTTTTTCCTAGTTTTTTAAATGATTTATTGTTTTTTGCTTTTACTTTAAATTTATTTGAAATTTTAATCGCAGCGTCTAAAGATTCAATAGATCCTTCATTTTTATCAAGAAGTGCCAGATTTATTGCCTTATCAAATAATACATCACCATTGTTAGGATACAAAGTTAAAATTTTGTCACAAATTTTTAATGATTCATCAAATTCCTTCAATTCGTGTAAAATTCTTAGTTTATGATATAAAACAATCAAGTTGTCAGGGTTACTGTTTAGGATAATATTACAATTGTTTAATGCGGAATCTAATATTTTCATTTTTCTTAATGCAGATATTTTATTGATTAGTAATGTTTCTTCATTTGGATTATTTTTTAATCCCGTATCATAGCAGTTTATTGCACTTTGATAATCTTCTGATTTACTTAATGCATAACCTTTATTGTTAATCGCATCAAGATTATTGGGATCACTTTCAAGAATCTTTTCATATATTGGTATAGCCTGTTTAAAGCGTTTTTTTAAAAAAAGATCATTAGCAGATTTTAACAAATCAGATGAATCAATCATTTGAAAATAAATTAAATTTATCCAATTTAAGATATACCTTAATTAGTCGTAATAACACATTTTTTTTGTGAAAATATATACAAAAACTGGTGATGAAGGTAAAACATCTTTATTCGATAATTCGAGAGTTTGGAAATCACATGAAAGGATAATGTCTTATGGTGCTGTTGATGAATTAAACTCTGCATTAGGTGTTGCGATTTCTATGGATTTGGACCCACAAATAAAAGATATTTTGCTCAGAATTCAGAATGATCTTTTTATCGTTGGTTCTGATTTAGCAAATCCTGATAGCTCAAATACAAAATTTAGGACCACTGATGATATGGTGACATTTTTAGAAAAAGACATTGATATGCTTGAATCCGAGCTACCCGAACTAACTAAATTCATACTTCCTGGCGGAACATTAATGTCATCAATTTTACATCTATCTAGAACAATATCACGTAGGGCAGAAACACATGTTGTTTCATTATTACAGAAAGAAGAGATTAACAAGACAGTTGGAGTATATTTGAATAGATTATCAGATTTATTGTTTATTTTAGCAAGAGCATTAAACAAAAGAAAGAATGTTGAAGATATTGTTTGGAATCCATAAAGGATACGCTTTAATTCAATTCAGTTTTCAGTTTCTTAATGCCGAGGTAGCTCAGCCTGGGAGAGCACCGCGCTGAAGACGCGGCTGTCGCGCGTTCAAATCTCGCCCTCGGCATTTAATTATTTAAGAATGAGAGAAATACTGGCAAATTAATTTTTATTACAAATTAGTATTTTTACTAAATAATGAAAATGTTTTAATAGATCATTATCTAGGTTTTTTCGATTATATTGGTTGTTAAAAAGAAACCTACAAAAACTAAAGCTAAAACTACAAAAAAAACTAAAGCTAAAACTAGAAAAAAAGACGATAGTGACCATGATTTTGGAATAGTCATTGTAGATGATGATTTAACAGTTGATAAGGAATCTATATTGGAAGAAAGAAAGGCATTTTTAGAAGAAGCTAGATCACAAGAGGCATCATCTGATTAGCAAACTTTATTGCCAGTACTACCAATTTATTACATGAAATCTTTATGTATGATAAATGTAAAAGCTGGAACTGTCGATAAAGTTCTTCAAGTTCTTAGAAAAAAAAGAGGTATTTCAAAAGATATTATGATTGTGACAGGTCGTGCAGATATTTGTGTGGTATTAAACGGGAAAATTAATGACATTAATAAAACTGTCACAGATTTGAAAAAAGTTAATGAAATTGTTTCAACTGAAACACTCATAGAAGTTGAGGTTGATTTAGGATGGTGAGAGCAATTATTCTAGTTAAATCACCAAAAAAATTAATTGCCGCGCGCCTACGGAAGATTGATTGTGTTTCAGAGTCATTTCCCGTCAGTGGTCAATTTGATGCAGTTGTTATAATCGCAATAAATGATTTAGCACAAATTAAAGATATTACAACTAAAATCCAGAAAATACCTGGAGTTGAAAGAACCGAAACTATGGTAGAGGTAAACAATTAAGCTTTTTAACTCCCAATTAAAATCAAATAATATGAATATCAAACGTGTTAGTAATGTAATTTTGGAAGTCCAAGATATGGAAAAATCATTACAATTTTATCATGAAATTTTGGGAATGCCGATTAAAAATAAGAGATCTAATTGGATTGATTTAGGGCAAAGTGGTGGTTCTCTTCTTAGTCTTCATCCAACTTCTAATGATAAACCAGGATTGCGAGGAGGATCATTGATGGTTGGTTTTGTTGTAGGTGATATAGAATCTGCAGTTGAAGAACTAAAATCAAAAAATGTAAAAATACATCGTGAAATTCAGGAGAAAGATGCTGGAAAAAATGCTATAGTCGTAGATCCTGATAACTATATGATTTCATTTTTCGAACCGAATTTCTCCACTCAAAAAGATCAGCAAACAGCTGGTTATGTTGGTTTTACACCAGCATAGTTGATTTACATTTTTATTAAGTAAATATCATAAATGAAAAATACAGATGTTTTAAAAAATTTAGAAAGAATTTTAGATTCTGAAACTAAAAATTATTTGGAGAGTTCTGAAAGATTGATTTTGATGAATATTTTCGAAAAGCTTAGCGTTGAAACTAATCAATTAACAGAAAATGAATACAATTTGGTAAATAAAATTATTCAAAAATACAAAAAATTTCTAGATTAGATATTAGTTTGGTTTTTAGATGTTTGCGATTCTAGGCGCTTTCTTAACTCAAGGTTTTCTTTGAGTAATTTATCATTTGCATCTTTAAGTGATGAAATTGATCTATCACGATTATACAGTGGATGGCCAGGTGGAAACACTGATTCATTCATATCCAATAAACTATTTGCATGTTGTCTGAACATTTGATTAAAATCCTGTAGTTTTGGCATCATTGATGCACCTTCATTTGAAAAACCTTTCTTTAATTTGTTTGAATTGATCAACCCTTTAGGTGGGTTACTTTTTGGTGGATACCTATAAGTTGTGTTTGATTGTTGGATATTATTTTCATCCATGTTTTTGTCATAAATTGACTATATTTGAGGATTAGCATATTAGTTTACTCTCAAGTTTGTTAACAAGCATCAATTTTTTATCAAATTGATCTGATCGCAGATCCTTATAGTGATCGTGAAATTTTGATAAGAAATGTTTAGACAGGAAAAAAAGACATGCTTGAGGTGTAGAAAAGTAATACATGAAAATGAATTACATAAAATCATCATGTATGTTATTGAAGAACAATTCACTAAACATCATTATGAACATGTAGAATGTCCTGATAGATTTACCATTTAGCCATTTAATGAATAAACAGTGTATGGTTTTCCTGTCTTTCTGTCATTGTACTTCCATTCACTTTCACTCCAAGTTTCTTTCTTGAATTTTTCTTGTACGTTTGGATGAATTTTTTCATAAACGTATTGACCTATTAGAATTTGTTGTGGTTTAGCCATACTTTGAATTTTAGCTGCAATATTCATTGTAGAACCTAGAATGTCAACATGTGATTTTTCTTTATCAGATCCATAACGCACGATCATATTATCACCATAATCCAATCCAATATGGAGTAATAAATCAGGATAATCATAATTATTCAAAATTGGATTTACACCTTGTTCCATAATTTGGATCATTCTCTGTGCACAACTAACAGCATTATCAGCAGCTATCAATACACTAGTATGGATAAAATATCCAATAACAGCATCACCAACAAATTTTAGTACATATCCATTATGTTGTTTAATTGCTAATGCCATTTCTTGTGCAAATGAGCTTATAATTATAGCCACTTTTTCTTCAGGAAGTGTTAGTGATATGTTAGTAGAGCCAACTAAATCAACAAACAGTACTACCATGTGAAGTTTTTCATTAACATGTTGGCGTAGAAACGCATCAGATCTATCTACCGTAGCATCGTACTCAATACCATGTTTAAGTGATTTCCATATTCTTTTTTGTGTCTCTTGAATCATTGTTTCGGAATCAATTGTTTTTTCTGATTGTTTACCTAACATCATATCAATCATACTAGATGCTGAGGTACTATCATCGGTAACTTTTGTGTTATTTTCTTCTGTCGAATCATCATTTGATTCATCAGACATAGTATCAATTCCCCTGGCTGCATCTAATAATTTCTTATATTTTTTATCAATTTCATCTGTTATATCATCATCATTCATTTTAGTACACTCACTCTAATGGGAAATCTGTATTACAACTTTTGCATTTGCCTCTTTTTCCATTATAATTAGAACTGAAATACTGGATAATTTCATGCCCACAGTATTGACAAATTATTGGTTCATCACTCATATTTTTTACTAGTAATAATACGGATTTATGTATATTTTGTAAACAAATATGGTGTGCTGAATGGTTGTTCCATTGTCCAATAAGTGGGAAGCATAACAGTATTAATTCCTGTCAAATGAAATTTCTTCACTGTTTTATCCCAACCATAGTTAGATGTGTTTTTTGAAAATTTTGGTTCTGTATGTATACCAGTTAATGCAAAGCATGTAGTTTTTTGTAATTTATGTATTTTCAAAATATTTTCTATAACTGACTCCACTAAAATCTCTCCATTTTCAGGTACACCGCCTATGAAAAAAATTGGGTCTGTTAATTTCATGTCTGAATAGTTAATTTTGGTTGCATCTGAATTAATTATTTCAAAAGCAGTTTCAGTTTTACGTGATAAATTATCTTGTAAATTAGTTAACTGTTGATCTATTTCAATGGAAGTTGATTTAACACCTACAATTTCACCACAAAATGCAATTCTTCCGTCACCAGAACCAATGTCAACTAATTGTAAAAATCCTAATTCTTTGGATTTTAATGCTAATGAGTATGCAGAAAGTAGCCATGTGGGATAAAATGGCGCATAGCTTGTATCATGTTTTATACTATCTATCCAAAATTGATTCAAATCTCCCTCATAGACAATAAATTCAGTATCAAAAAATGTCAACTTGAAAGAATTTTCATAAATTGGATTATTTCGCATAAACGAATGTAAAAATGATATATGTTTTTCATCAATTGGTAAAAAATCACTTTTTTTTACAGGAACTAATTCATGAATATGGCTATTACCTTTGTAAGTACTAACAAATTTTTCTTTTAACTTACAAATGTTATTAGCAAAATTATGCATAATTATATAAAATTTAAGGAGGTATATGAAACAAAGTCTATGCGAATAGGCTCAAAATCAAAAAATACGTTTTTTCTCAATCTGAATAAAAAAAATCAAAATATTCAAGATGAATTTTTAAAAAACATATTGGCAACAACGAAAACTATAGAAATTAAAGTCATGTTAGGTGATAGCACTGTAAAAACCGTTAATACTTTTGATCCAAAAAACATCGAAATCTTTTTTGACAAACTTATTTTATCGTTAACTGAATGGGAATCTCAAGGAATATCATATTCATATAATGACGATATTCGAAGAATTTTTGTGAAGTTTGAAATTTCTGAGGGTGATTTTATTATATCATTACATGTTTCAGTGCAATTTCACGTTTTGTTATATTATAAACCTGAACAAGAAGTTCTTGATCTTCAAAAGGAGTTATCTGATATAATTGATAAAACCGGAATATCAGATTCAAATTATTCTGTAGTTGGAAATAAAATAATTCTTAACAAACTACAGGAATTAGGATATGATAAAGTCGATGAGCAAAAACTTTTTGAGCTTTTCTATAACGATGAAAACCTATCAAAGATATTATCAGATAAGATAGAAAATAATCAAGGAAAAAAAATTCTTGAATTAAACAATAGAAAAAAAGATATTTTAAAAAAATTGGATGACTTGTTATTAGAAACGTTTCAAACAAGTGATGTGATAATTGATGAACAAAAACTTGTTAATGGTGAAGAAGGATGTTTGTGTAATATTGATTTGCAGAAATTAGATGATGGCTCTAAACAAGGGTTATTTGATCTCGATTTAATAGACCATGATTCTCAGCAAAAAATCGAGAGTAGAATTACTCAGATTTTATCAGCCATAAAAAATCAAGAGTAATTATTCAAATACATTTAATTTTGATTGCAAAATTGAAACATCTTATGACTGTAGTCTATCAAGATATAGAAAATGCCCAGAAATCTCAAAATCCGGTGATTAGAAGGACGTCATTAACGTTCTCAGAGACATTTAGTAAGTTAACCGGTTCAAAGATCTATCTTAAAAATGAGTATGAGCAGAAAACTGGATCGTTTAAGATTCGTGGTGCATATTATAAAATTAAATCATTGATGGATGATGAAAAAAAGCAAGGCGTTGTAGCTGCTTCTGCAGGGAATCATTCGCAAGGTGTCGCATTAGCATCGTCCCTTGAAAATATACCATGTACAATTGTAATGCCAAAGAATGCATCACCCGCAAAAATTTCTGCAACACGTGGATATGGAGCAAATGTTGTTTTAGATGGTCTAACTTATGACGAATCTTGGTCAAAGGCACAAAAAATTTCACATGAAACAGGTGCTACAATAATACATGCTTTTGATGATCCACATATAATTTCAGGTCAGGGTGTAATTGGATTAGAAATTTTAGAACAATTACCTGATGTAGATGAAATTTACGTTCCAATTGGTGGTGGTGGATTGGCTGCAGGTATAGTGATAGCAGTTAAAGAGAAAAATCCAAATGTAAAAATTATTGGCGTGGAATCTAGTGCATTTCCTGCCATGAAAAGTTCTATTGAATCAGGTAGGTTAGAAACAATACAAGGTGGGCTTACTATTGCAGATGGCATATCGGTAAAAACACCTGGAAAATTAACATTTGATATAATCAAACATGGAATAGACGAAATTGTCACGGTAAATGACTCTGATATTATTAAAACAATGTTTTTGTTAATGGAACGAACTAAAGCTGTAATAGAGCCAGCAGGTGCGGTTGGATTAGCATATCTTTTGAGTAAAAAACCTGCGCCAGATAAAAAAGTGGTACCAATTTTATGTGGAGGAAACATTGACATGTATCTATTAGGTCAAATTGTTGCCAAAGGATTAGGAAATATGGGAAGAATGGTTAGAATATTAGTCACATTGAAAGATAAACCTGGGGCACTTAAAGAGATAGTTGATGAAATATCATCATTAAGTGTTAACATAGTAGAAGTGATACATGATAGATTGAGTTCTGTTGTAAATGCTGGTACAGTAGGCGTGACATTAAGCCTAGAAACTGAAAATCAAGAACATGCTGACAGATTAATTAGACATCTTACTGAGAAGGATGTTCAGTTTGAACTTCTAACTTGATCATTTGAATTTTTTCTTTACAAATTTTGTCAGTCCAAGTTTTTTCAATTCATCAGACTCTTTGATGACACTTGAATGCTGTTCAAATTTATGATTCTTGAGTTTACGTTTGATTGTTGAATTTTCATTTGCAAGAATTTTTAGTGCGTATATAGCAGCATTAGCTGCTTTATTAATTCCTACAGTAACAACAGGGGAACCTGTTGGCATTTCTGATATAGAAAGTAACGAATCTAATCCACCAAATGCAGAAAATTTGGTCGTATCAGATTTTTTTAGTTGTTTATCATTGTAAACTAGTATCGGAACGCCAATTACTGGTATTATAGTGTGTGAAGCAATCATTCCCGGTAAATGTGCTGCACCACCAGCTCCTGCAATAATGACTTTGAATCCAGAATCTTCAGCATGTTTAGCATAGGTATCTAATCTGGAGGGTGTTCTATGTGCGGAGATGATTTGATCCTCATGTGAAACTTTGAACTGATCTAGTATTTCCGCTGCACCATGCATAATTCTACTATCAGAACTAGAACCCATTATAATACCAACCATTTTTTTTGTTGCCATACTCTCTGAATAGAATTGCTATTTTTAATACTTTCAATTTTTCCGAAAATATTTGTAATTGAATGATAATTTTGCATTATGAGTAAAATACTTGGAATTATAGGTGGTGGCCAATTGGGTATGATGTTAACTGAGGCATCTAAAAGCATGCCGTTAGAAATATCGAAGGTTATTGTTCTAGATCCAACAGAAAACTGTCCTGCAGCAAAAGTGGGGGCTGAGCAAATTGTTGCAGATTTCAAAGACAGATCATCAATAAAAGAACTAGCAGAAAGAAGTGATATAATCACATATGAGATTGAGTCAGGAGACAGTACAGTTTTAAAAAGTTTAGAATCTACATGTGAAATTAATCCATCACCAGAAACTTTACGAATTATCCAAGATAAATTAATTCAAAAAAAATTCTTAGATGATAATAACATACCAGTAGCTAAATTTAGTGAAATATCATCTAGAGGTGAACTAGAAGAAAAAATTAATGAGTTTGGCTTGCCAGTTTTATTAAAAACAAGGAGGGATGCATATGATGGTAGAGGGAATTTCAAAATTAATTCATCTGAGCATATATCTGAGGGTTTAAAAATTTTTGAAGGAAAGTCGTTGATGTTAGAAGAATTCATTGATTTTAAGATGGAGGTATCTGTCATAGCAGCACGAAGTACAACTGGAGAAATTCAAACATATCCATTGGTGGAAAACATTCATGAAGATAATATATTACGAACGACAATTGCACCGGCACGAATAAGTGATGAAATTTCTAAAAAGGCTGAAGAAATTGCACATAAAACCATGGAAGTACTTCATGGTGCAGGAGTTTTTGGTATTGAGATGTTTGTTACTAATGATGATCAATTATTAATTAATGAGATAGCACCTCGAGTACACAATTCAGGTCATCACACACTACAATCTAGTAAAACCTCGCAGTTTGAACAACATCTACGAGCAATTTTAGGAATGGAGTTAGGAAGTACAAAATTATTACATCCTACAATAATGTATAACATACTAGGGCCAACAGACTTTACAGGCAAATACAAAATACCATCAACTACTATTACGAACTCATTTCTAAAGATGTATGGTAAA
>CAZIHG010000052.1:0-3143 GCA_964539205.1 uncultured Candidatus Nitrosopelagicus sp. | reverse complement strand
TTGATGTTGTATCTTTTCAATGTATTATTGACTGCATTATTTGCCAAGATATCAAAAATCACATATCTATACACCAGATAACCAGATACGCCTAGGATTGCGACTATTGAAATTGGAATTATCCAAGCATATACCATATAGATGGATGATCAGAAGAGTATTTCATTGTTATCTGCTTTAACTAAGATTTTTTGAAATAAACAGTGTTTTCTCTATTCTTAGGCATAAATCAAATATGCTTTATATTTGGTAAAAGTAGTTTTAGTTCATTGAGCAAGTATAAAAATGCCACAAAACCTAGTGATAAACTTCTTAATTATATAATACCAATAATTTTACTCATATTCTTTGGTCTGGTTTATGCAATATCCCTTCGTGCTGATAATGGTTTTGTTGGTTTCATTTTGATCGGTGCCGCTCTTGTAACAATTGTCTACTGGACACTGGTTATCAAAAAGATGGTGCTTACTGGAAAACCAAAATTTACTGCAAGAGAACAAGAATCAAAAAATTGGGTTTATGATCTAATAAAAGGTGATCAAGAAACCGTCTTTGTAGCAGAAGTTCCAGGTCCTGAAGATAAAATAATGGTTAGATTGATTGATGGAACTTTGTATGTTAGAGGTTCACAAGGTTTCTCAAAAGAAGTACCAATTGAGGGTTCACCCAATATGCAGATTGCTGATTTTAAATATAGAAATGGTGTGCTCACACTTAGAATAAGTACGTCATAAACTCCTTGCTAGTTCTAATTTTTCTGGAAGATATTTATCTGTAATATTTGTTAGACCGTACTTTGAAAATGCTTCCAGTTCTGCTTTTTTCTTAATTTTTGTAAACACTTCCAATTCTTTTTTCCAAATTCCTTCTTGGTATCTAGGATCTTTTTGTAAATCATAACAACGTTTAATGTCTGATTCTGTCATTGGAATTGTTGGTAGTTTAAATTTATCAATATCTGTTGCCCATACACCCATCCATTTTGCGTCGGGTACAGTTAGTTCTCTCAACTGTGCTGCATTAGCCGAACCTGATTTTATTACCATTGCAATATGCTCACCATAAACATCACCATCTGTTAGAATTACTACAGGTAAATTCATCTCATCATGTAATCGCTTTAACAGTGTTCTAGTAGAACGTGGAGCTTGACCACCAGTATTGATTATTATAGATTTAAATTTTTTATCAACTTGTTCTTCTACGAATCTAGTAAACAATCCGCCTTTTTCTATGGCAATAACAAGTTCAGCACTAGTGTCAGTTAACTGAGCTGATGTCATACTTGGACCAATTGCATATCCATCTGGATGACTAGAAAGATTCTGTTTCTTTCCTTCATATCCTGGAATTGTATATTCAATTGTCAAATCACCAAATATACTACTCCTCTCTTCAGGAAATACGAAGAAATCCTCTCTTGGTTTTGATAAAACTGCTTCAAGATCCACTATTATGTTATCAGATTCACCTTGATCCTCAAAGTCTATGGAAAATGCCTGTGATGAATAATATACATCCCTGAGTGTTGATGATTTCTTTTCATGTGTTAACTTGTTGGCAAAGAATGCAAGCCATAGTAATTGAGTAAATGAACGTAATTGTGCAGTATTTCGAGAGCTTCTCAATGATGTATTTGTTCCAAGTACATACTGTCTTAATTTCTTATCATACATTATGTTACTAATAGAACGATTTGGGATTGAGAATTTTGGAAATTGCCCACTATCAAGGTCTTCGTAAACTTGGGCACCGTGTTTTTTTAGGATGTCAATCAATTCTTTTGATTTATCTTTTTCAGTTTTTTTATTCTGTTTTTTCTTCAATGTTGGTTTCCTCTTTAATCATATTTTCATATTTTGGTTGCTTCTTATTTCCTGATAATTCGGTACAAAACTGTGCAATAAGTGGTAGGTATTTTGAGTATAGATTAGCTCTTTTTTTTGCCATCTCTGCCTTACCCTTTTTTGACATATATCCAGAAAGTTTTCTTGATAGAAATTGCAGTGCAAGACGTAATTCCTTTTCTATTTCAGGCCGATCAGCAACATTTTCTTTTCCTACAGTCTTGTATGGAACTCGTGTGGAACAAATATGTGATACAATTATCAATGGAGCCGAATCACTTTTGACTTTATACCTATTCCAATCAGTATCATTTACAACCTTTAACACTACATCACTTCCCTCATCATACAATAAAGGAATACGATTTGCAAATCTGTAAACTTTTGTACCGCGTGATTCAATGTTTCCACCATATGCTATACCCATCTCTATGATGAATGGAAATCCAGAATATGCAGAAGCAGTTCGTTGAACTACTGCCATAAAGTCTGGTTCAAACCTTCGCTCAATGCCTTTTTCTAGAGGAGTTTCCCCTAATGGAGCCAAGCATGTAGGATCAGGTGATCTAAATCCTTCGTAAGTCTGCAATGCATCACTAAGCTTTACTAAATCTTGATCTGACATGTTTCCTACTCTTGTTTCTGGTTTGAATTTAGCAAACTTGCAAAATTCTACAGCAGAAGTAGCTCCAACCCTTTGAAATCTTTTTGTTAAGAATTGTGTAAGAGATTCTCCCTGTACTGTATTTGCTAATTGTTTATAGTAAGGATTTTCAGTGTCCATGTCTGCTGCAAGAGTTTCAGATTTACTATAATCCCAATAGATGAGTTTGTTGTTTCGAAGATCGACATCTTCTATTCTAACTCTTTGGAGTTTTTCAAAATCTGCTTCTAGAAATGACATTAATGCTATTACCACACGTACAGGTCTTGTTAATGACTTCCATTTTTTTACTGTTTTTTTCATAATCTCATTATAACTAAATTTCTTTTTCGACATACCAAGTTCTTTCCTGATTTTTTCAATCATCTTATCATCTACATTTGGTATCTGATAATGTGTATCAACTAGCATTCGACGAATCGTTTCAACATCATTTCCGTAAGGATGTGGTGCAATTATTGTTGGAGCTGGTGGCATAGAACGAATAATTTCTTTATGGTTAAATTTTTCGCCTTTTGGATCATCGAAAGTGATAGTTGCATATGGTGTGATTAGTGATGTTTGATAAACATAATCACGAATTTTCGTACCGGCTTTTGAATAATCACCTTCTAAATAAATACTAACACTAA
>CAZIHG010000051.1:0-2163 GCA_964539205.1 uncultured Candidatus Nitrosopelagicus sp. | reverse complement strand
AAAAAATAATTCTAAGAAAAAATCCTAGTCGTGCTTTCTCGCAAACGATATATATCATATCACGAGGTGAGAAGTAACGTTGTCTGGAAAAAGAATTGTTCTTACGGCAGATCGAAGTTTAATGACTAATTATAGAGGTAACTTCCTCTATGGTTTTATTGCATGTGGACCTTACGAAGTTTTACCAGAATGGGTTTTTGATAAAGTGTTTTGTCCAGCTGTTGAAACTGATCCTATAACAGGTGAAGCAAAAGTAGCTCAGGTTGGACTCAGACGAATAGAAGCTGCACTCCATCAGGGTTACAGTAAGGATGAAGTATTTGTAGCAAATCCTGAATATCTGAAAAAATCTATTGGACCTGATACCAAAGTTGTGGGAATAAATGTAATGGATCCACTCGGAATGGCACCTGTCACAACTACAATGGCACCAGAAAAATTATCGTATGTTGCGATGAAATTCAAGAGGATGTGTGCTGATATAATTCAGTTAAAGAAAAAATACAACTTCAAAGTTGCTGTTGGTGGTAATGGTGCATGGGAATTAGCAAAATCTGATAGAATGAAAGTTCATGGAATTGATACAGTGGTGGTTGGTGAAGCAGATGAACTTGCATTAGATTTGTTTAGTGATTTGGAAAAGGGTGATGCACCAGAATTGATGCATTGTTTTGTAAAAAATATTCAGAATATTCCGGAAATAACTGGTCCTACTGTAAATTCATTGATTGAAGCAATGAGAGGATGTGGTAGAGGATGTGATTTCTGTGATGTAAACAAACGTTCGAAAAAAGACCTTCCAGTAGATAGACTTCAAAGAGAAGCCAAAATGAATCTTGATTATGGATTTGATTCTGTTTGGTTACACTCAGATGAAATGTTACTATATGGATGCGATAATAGAGACTTCCAACCTAACTATGATGCTATAATGGATTTATGGAAAGGACTGAAAGGATTAGGTGCAAACTTTATTGGCACAACACACATGACATTTTCTGCCATAGCTGCAGATCCAAAATTACTTCATGATATGTCTGCAGTAAATGAAATGCATGGTGATGGTAGATGGTTATCAACTAACTTAGGAATTGAGACAGTAGCGCCAAGAATGGTAAAAAAACATCTTGGTGTAAAAACAAAACCATTCTCAACTGATGAATGGGGATGGGTAGTTAGAGAAGGTGCAAGAATTATGAATGAAAATCATTGGTTTCCAGCTGCTACAATTATCATTGGTTGGCCTGATGAAACTCCTGATGAAACCCAATATACAATTGATATGATGGGTGACTTTAGAGCAACTAACTTTAGAGGTCTAGTAGCACCATTGCTTTACCAAGATTTTAGCGAAAAAAATTCAATGCATTTTGGAAATCTAAATGAAGCACAATTCACATTGTTTTGGAAATGTTGGGAAAACAATCTACGTGTTATTAATGATATAATTCCGATTATTCTTAGAAATAAAACATATGGTCCACCAATGAAAGTCTTCATGTATGGTATTCTGAAAGCAGGAACGTGGGCAATTATGAGATATCTTAGAGGATTATGTAAAGATCTATTCAACGGTAGAATGCCTGAAGATATAATTGAAAAATATGCCAGAAGTAGATCTGTTGCTGCTCCAGATTACACAAAATAATTACATCTGTTCTATCGCTTTATCAGCAATTGTATTACGTGTTGGAGTTATAGCGATAAAGTAACTTTTATCCGCTCGTTCGATTGCTTCTACTTTTTTTATTGCTTTTGTTGTAATATCAAATTCATGTATTCCTGGTTCAAGTTCACCTTTGGTATATAACATGAGATATGTATCACCACCACTTGGACTGAGTGGAATCATTGAACATACAAATCCTTTGTAGGAGTTTATTGGCATGAAGTTTTTCATTGGTGGTGCAGCCGATGAAAGAAAAAGTAGCATGTCTTCAATGGAATTAAATTCTTCATACTCTATATTCATAGTTTGATCAAATCCTCTGAATATAATAAGTTAGAGTTTACTTTCGTCTATTTTTAATAGCAATGATTACTGCTGCTGGTGCTACAAAGTACATTCCAATGTTTAGTAGAATGACTCCTATACCATAACCTAACACCTCTTGCTCTGTATCAATATCAACATAGTTTAGAATTGCAAGTGATGTCAAAAGT
>CAZIHG010000050.1:0-4691 GCA_964539205.1 uncultured Candidatus Nitrosopelagicus sp. | reverse complement strand
TTTTGAAATATGCTGCTAATGACATTACAAGGTCATTGACAAATTCTAGTGTCAAATCATCTGAAAAAACACCACGAACGCCATTTGTTCCAAATAATTTTTGCAATAAAATCGATTCAATAGCGATAAATTTGACCGTTGCTGTACAATCATTGCGGGAGTCGCCCAGCCTGGTCAAAGGCGCAGTGCTTAGGACCCTGTCTCTTAGGAGTTCGTGGGTTCGAATCCCACCTCCCGCACCACTTGGTTTTTTGAAAAAATTACGTAAGCATATATGTCATAATCGCTGAGCGACCCCATGAAAAAAACTTTGGTTGGAATTACAGTAGTAGGTAAAGACAAAGAAGGAATTGTTGCTAGTTTTACTAATTTTGTATTTGAAAGAAAAGGTAATCTTGAAAAAGTAAATCAAAATGTCATTAAAGGATTATTCGGTATGTATCTAGAGGCATCCTTTACAAAAAAACTTGATATTAAAAAATTTGATTCCGATCTGCAAAAACTTGCAAAAAAACTGAAAATGGAAGTCAGTAGTCATCACGAAACAAATTCACAAAAGAATATTGCAATTTTGGTGACAAAAGAACCACACTGCCTTGATGTCTTTTTGCGTGATAATAAGAAGAAAGACCTTAAAGGAAAAATTTCCGTTATAATCGGTACTGAAAAAACCTTATCTTCAAAAGTAAAAAATTTGCGTATACCATTTGTAGTTATTGATGAAAGAAACCAAGTAAAAGCAGAAGCTAAAATCCTACAAGTATGTAAAAAGCATGATATAGATCTGATTGTTCTTGCAAGATACATGAGAATATTATCTCCAAATTTTGTGTGGAGATTTCCAAATCGTATTATCAATATCCATCCTTCTTTACTACCAGCATTTCCTGGTGCACTTGCATATGAACAAGCATATGAAAGAGGAACTAAAATTATTGGTGTCACAGCACATTATGTCACTGAGAATCTTGACCAAGGTCCAATAATCTATCAAGATTCTTTCAAAGTTTCTCCTGATGATACATTAGAATCAATAAAACGCTCAGGTCAAAAACTAGAAGCAAATACATTACTAAGAGCTGCCAAAATGCACCTAGCAAACAAATTAGATGTTCGCTGGAGAAAAGTTCACACTAAATTAAAGTGAATCTAATGAACATTGACGAGCTATATGATCCTGAATTTAGAAAATTAATCAAATCAAAAAAGCCCACAGTAATCATTCCTATAGGCTCAATTGAGCAGCATGGGGCTCATTTACCAATATCAACTGATTCTGATATTGTCACAGAAATTGCCTCTCGTTTGGCAAAAAAATGTGGTTTTATTATTTTACCAACTATTAGTTATGGTGTCTCATTGGAGCATGAACCACTTTTCAATTTGAGTCTTAAAGAACAGAATCTTGATAAAATACTTGGTGATATTATCTCCTCTCTTGCAAAAAATCATATCAAAAAAATTATCATCTTAAATGGTCATCATGGGAATTTAAGAGCAATTAATTCTGTTTGGACAGGTGTAAAACAAGTTTCTAAATTATCATATTGGCATTTTATGAAGCATGAATTCGATCATGCCGGATTTGTAGAGACATCACTCATGTTGGCTATTTCAAACAAGGTAAAAATGAAAAAAGCAAAGAAAGGTCTTATCACAAACGGACTAAGTGAGAAGGAAAAACAAAGAATTAGCAAGCTTTCTACAAAAGCTGGTGGTTTTCCAAAGGTCACAAAGAATGGTGTATGGGGTGATCCAACAGGCGCAACAAAGAAAGATGGACAAAAATTCCTTGCTGAAATAGTCCGAAATCTAGTAAAAGAGTGTCAATCTTGACTTACTGAACAAAGTTGAAAATTTTACCAGTCAACGTTTAATATACTCTGGAGTAGGGGATCCAATAAGTGAAATAAATGTCCGTAGATATGGCAGTAAAAGTACTCGATGAAAGTATCAACAAGATGGTACTGATCAAGTTGAAAGGCAACAAGACAATAAGAGGTAATCTTTTGGGTTTTGATCAACACATGAACCTGCTACTCGACCAATCAGAAGAGGTTCCTTCTGAAGGCGATTCAATAAGTCTAGGATCCATTGTTGTGCGTGGAGATAATGTAATTATGATATCTCCACCTCCAGAATAGGTGAAAGTCTATGAGTAGAGGTACGCCATCAATGGGCTTGATGACAAGGAAAAAAACTCACATTAGATGTCGCAGATGTGGAAAAAACTCTTTTCATAAACGTCATCAAAGATGTGCAAGTTGTGGTCATCCTGATCCTAAACTACGAAGATATTCCTGGATCAAATGGTATACATAGATGTTAAAACAATTTTTCTCTTCAGGAAATAAAATAGAAGAGTCAAAAATAGGTGCTAACACTCAAATCATAAACCAACTGCATTCATTACAAGTTGAAAAAGATATCCTAACAAAAACAATATCTAGATTATATGAAAACGATTCTGAACTAACTAAAATTCAACGTGATAAACTGCTGCTTAGATATCAACATCAACTAGGAGTGATTATAGCTAGAATTGAAAAATTAGAATCTGTTAGCAAACATCCAGATCTAGGACCACTTGGAGAAGGACTAATCACTTTAATGGATCAAAAACTATCGCAATTAGACCAAAGATTATATGAATTAACAACGAAGATCCAAATTGCTGAAGATCAAAAACAAAAGACTGTAATTAAAGAACAAAAACCAACTGGCACTTCACATAATCCAAATACTTCACAAGTAAAAAATGTAAAATCAGTTTTTGAGAAACCATTAACAGACTTTGTTCAGAAACCAAATCCAACATCAAATCAGGAATTTGAAATTACAACATTGACATCACATTCAAAAATGGATTCAATAAAACAGACAAAATACGATCAAATGCTTTCACAGTTAGAAAGTGATGTAATTGCTCCAGCAAAAAAAATACCAAGACTTGAGATTAATCATCCAAAAACTAAACCAGATGAAGTAAAAGAATCTGTAATTGAACAACCAAAACCAATAATCACTGAGCAACCAAAACCAATAATCACTGAGCAACCAAAACCAATAATCACTGAGCAACCAAAACCAATAGTCCAATTGCCTGATGAGCCTGATATTGATGATGATGATGATGATCTTGAACAGATTAAATCTAATATAGCAAAAACATTATCAAAGATTGAACAAGCTGAGGTGGATTAATGTCATTTGATAATGCCATTAAGGCATTGTCTTTAGATGCTTTGAAATTAGTAAAAGACAGATATGTTATAGGATTAGGTAGTGGCCGTGCTGCAACTGCGTTAGTTAAATCCTTATCAACTCTTGTAAAAACTAAAAATCTTAGTATAAAATGTGTGCCAACATCAATGCAGATTAAATTAATTGCTGAAGATGGAAATCTTGAACTGATTGATGCTGACCAAATTAATAAAATTGACATTGTGTTTGATGGTGCAGATCAGATTGATAAAAATAAATTTTTAATTAAAGGGGGTGGCGGTGCATTACTAAAAGAAAATATTCTGATCAGTGCAGCGAAAAAAGTTGTGATTATGGCTGATAAATCAAAATTTGTCACAAATCTAAATAAAGCAATTCCAGTTGAGATTCATACATCATCACGAAATATTATTGCAAAACATATTTCAAATCTTGGTGGCAAATCTACTATTCGAACGTTGGAACGGGGATATCCATTTGTCACAGAAAATGGTAATATTATCTTAGATTGCGATTTTGGTACAATAAAAAATCCGAGGAACTTGCGTGAAAAGATATTGAATTTATCTGGTGTTTTAGAAGTTGGTATTTTCACTAGAAAGCCTGACATAATCTATAGAGCAAAATCTAATGGCAAGTTTGATGTTCTACTTTGATCTAGAAACAAATTTGCCATAACCAGGCTTGCCTATAACCTCAAAATCTTCTGCAATTATACTACCTCTCACAATTGTTTTTACAGGCCATCCTTTTAGATTCCAGCCATCATATACAAGATAATCAGAAAAACCACCAAAAAGTGAAGGTGAAACCTTGACTTCTTTCTTAAGATCTATAATCGCAATATCAGCATCAAAGCCAATATTCAATATACCTTTTGACTTTAAACCAAATATTTTTGATGCATTTGTACTTGTGAGGTTTACTAGTTGATTTAGATTGAGACGATTCTTGTTTATTCCTTCACTAAGTAAAATTGGTAATGATGTACCTATTCCTGGAAAACCAGCAAGTGCACTCCAGACATTGTTACCATCAAGTTTTAGTTTTAATTGATTTGCAACATGATCTGTACCTATGGTATCAATCTGATTTTTTGTGATTGCAGACCATACTGATGTTATATCATCTTTAGATCTAATCGGTGGCATCACTTTTGCGAGATATCCTTCTTGAGTTTCATGAGATAGTGTTAGATAATGAGGACATGTTTCAACAAAAATTTTTGTCCCTTTTTCTTTTTCTTCTGAAATTTGTGCCAAAGCCGATGCAGAGCCTATGTGAACAAAATAAACTACACAATTATACTTTCTAGCATATTCACATATTGTCTTGATAGATTTCACTTCAAAATCAGGTGATCGACTCTGGGACCATGCATGTAAACCATTTTGTTTTTTTTGTTTTGCAGTTTTAATTGCGCATCCACATTCTTGATAATCTTCTGCATGAACAAGGACTGGACA
>CAZIHG010000049.1:0-9300 GCA_964539205.1 uncultured Candidatus Nitrosopelagicus sp. | reverse complement strand
ACAAGAGGAAATAATAGAAAAACTGGTTTAAAAACAGTTAGTCATGTTAACTTGGCATTACCTGATGCAAAAATAAAAAGATCAAAAATTGTTAAAGTTTTAGAAAATCAACCCAATAATGCCTACCAAAGACGTGGTGTGATAACAAAAGGTGCTATATTAGAAACTGAAGATGGTAAGTGTAAAGTTGTGTCACGGCCAGGTCAATCTGGCGTCATTAATGCAATTTTAGTACAGTGATAGTATGAAAGATTACGAACATGTCGTAATCTGGCTTGATTATTTTAATAAGACATTACCAAGAAAAAAAGGAAGAAGACTTTCAAAAGAAAAATGTATTTTTGATCCATCATTGAAAGAATTGATTGATGCGACAAAGGCTGCAGGCCTAGAACCAACTGAAACAGAAGACCAAGTTAGATTTCCAAAAAGACCATATGTAAGATCAGGATATATTGTAGTTGAAAAAAAATCAACCAAATCAAGCATTATGAATAAAATTTCAGAAAAACTAGTTTCCAAAAGAACGAAGGATTCAAAAAAATAATCAAAATAGCTCATAGCTAAAGTTTTGTTGACAGAACTTCATGATAACAAAAAGAATCACTGAATAATAATTGCAGGAGGTAGGTGAAGTATTGCATATTGCCAATAGTGGCAGAGTCATAGTACGGCTAAGTAAAGAGATCAAAGAAGGTCAAATTCTTTGTGATAAAAACAATCAAAAGATTGGACGTGTCACAGAATTAATTGGGCCTATAAGAACTCCCTTTGCATCAGCAATACCACTAACAAATAATCTAAAAAAAATTAGTGGTACCAGAGTATTTTCACAAGAACAAACTCCTGAAATGAAAAAAAACAGGAGAAAACGAAATAGATGAAAACATTAGAAATAGAAGTTTGCTGTCCTGAATGTGAATCTACTATTGTGGATGATATTCAAAGCGGTGAACGAATTTGTTCAAACTGCGGCATTGTTGTAGATGAACAAATGGCTGACTACGGACCAGAAACAAAGGGTGCTAATCTTGTTGATAAGATGAGGTTAGCCAGAGCAACAGGGCATACTACATTTGCTCAACATGATATGGGTATCGCAACTGAAATATCTATTGGAACCACTGATTACAGTGGAAAGAAAATCAATAGTACTATATCAAGCCAAATGCAAAACCTTCGAAAGTGGCAACAAAGAGTTAGAGTGACTAGTCCACGAGAGAGGAGATTAACAAATGTATTGGGAAAAATCACTGAAACATGTGAAAGTTGTGGTCTTTCAAAAAATGTTATTGAGACAGCTTCAAAGATCTATCGAAGTCTGGATGGAAAAAATATTGAAGTTAAAGGCAAGTCTGTGATTAGTATTACAGTTGCTGTAGTCTATTTAGCATGCAAACAATGCGATGTTGTTCGTTCGTTAGAGGAAATTTGCAGAGAAGTGTGTATAGAAAAAGATGTCAAAGCAAAATCAAAACTTGCTGCAAAATACTATCGAAATCTAGTATTAGAAATGGGACATGAAGTTACACCAACTCTCACCATGGACAAATACATCTCTAAAATTGCAAATCTGACAAAAACGGATGTTCGTGTTGAACGTCTTGCCCTAGAAATTGCAGAAAAGGCCCAAGTTGAGGGTATTACAGATGGTAAGGCACCTAACGGTATTGCGTCTGCTTACATGTATATTGGTTCCATACTGTTAGGACAAACTGTTCTACAAAGAGATGTATCAACAATTTCTGGAATAACGGAAGTGACAATCAGAAACAGAGTGAAAGAAATTCTTACTACAAATAAGATTACGCTCACCCTAAGACCGATTTTAGCCAATAAATAATATCCCCCCCTTTTTCTTATTTTTTATATTAGGAATAGCTAAAATTAGTCTGGATTATATACTAAACTTCAAAGATTATTGCATGGCAGTATTGGAAATAAAAGATCTTCATGTGACTCGGGATGGTAAGGAGATTTTAAAAGGTGTTAATCTAAAAACGGGACCCGGTGAGGTTCATGCAATTATGGGACCGAATGGTTCTGGAAAAAGTACACTAGCTTATACACTTCTTGCACATCCTAAATATGAAATCACTAGTGGTGACATTCTACTTGATGGAGAAAGTATTTTAGAACTAACTGCTGATGAACGAGCAAAGAAAGGACTGTTCCTAGGATTTCAATATCCATCAGAAGTATCAGGTGTAGGTTTTTCTCATTTCCTTAGAACATCGTACAATGCATTAAGTAAAGCACTACAAGGTGATGATAGAGAAGTTTTCATTACAGTAAGAGAATTCCAGAATTATCTTAAGCAAAATATCAATGCTGTTGGGTTAAAAGATGAATTCCTTTCAAGATATCTTAATGAAGGTTTCTCTGGTGGTGAAAAAAAACGTTCTGAAGTTTTACAAATGGCAGTTTTAAAACCAAAAATTTCAATTTTAGATGAACCCGATTCTGGATTAGATATTGATGCTGTTCAAGCAGTTGCTAAAGCGATAAGTGAAGTTTCTGATAAAGATTCAACAACGATAGTAATTACACATTACGCACGAATTCTAAACTTCTTAGAAAAACTTGATCATGTCCATGTGTTTGCAAAAGGCAAAATACTAAAAAGTGGTGATGCATCACTGGCACAAGAACTTGAAAAACGTGGTTATGATTGGGTGTTAGAAGAATCAAATGAAACGTGATTAGTAATAGATAATTATTTTAAATAACACAAAAAATCAAAAAGAATATGTCTGAAGATAATACCCAGTATTTTTTCAATTTTTCATTCTTCAAAATTGATCCAAAATGGAGATGGATGGCAGATTTAGCAAAAGAAGAATCTGCAAGAGAACTAGAAAATGTGATAGCAAACTCTCCAGTTAATGTAAGAACATATTCTACCTTAGGGCTAAGAGATGATGCAGATTTTTTACTCTGGTTTAAATCTGAATCAATCGAAGATATTCAAGAGACATTTCAAAAATTTACTTAACCGTAGTTGGAAAATACATTGTGCCATCACGAGTATATTTATCATCTACACGTCCCTCAATTTATGCTCAAAAAAATAGAATGCACTCATTTGTGGGGGGTATGGAATCTAAAAAATATGTAGTTGTATATCCTTTCACTAAAACACGTGAATGGTATCTTTTGCCACTGGAACAAAGAAAGGTAATGATGGATGAGCATATCAAAACTGCTGAAAAATTTCCCCAAATTGAATTGAATACAACATACTCATTTGGAATTCATGATGAAGATTTCATGCTAGCTTTCGAATCAGATGATCTACATGCATTCCAGGATCTAATTATGGAATTAAGAGGTACAAAGGTATCTGCACATGTAAAAGAAGACATACCAATGATTGTATGTGTAAAAAAGGATATTATTCCTCTAATTACTAGCCTTGGATAATGAATGCTCTAAAAGAATGGGCTACTATAGTCAAAGCTTTAGAAAATGGAAAACAAACAATTATTCTACGAAAAGGTGGAATATTAGAAACTGCGTCAGGATTCGAAATAATAGCAAAAAAATTTTTGCTTTTTCCAACATGGGAACATCAGGAAATAAAACATGTTAAACCGGAATATCACAATCTTCTAAACCAAACATTGGATAATAAACCAAAAGAGGGTTATAACACAATAACATCCATTGCAGAAGTTTTAGATCACAAAGATATTTCTTCAAATAAAATTATAGATGATTTATCACCATTCCATGTATGGAGTGACGAATATATTAAAGAAAGAATAAATTGGATGCCAGAAAAACAACTTAAAGCGATTTTTCTAAAAGTACATACATTTCCACAAATTGAAATACCATTACAATCAGATTTCGAAGGCTGTAAATCTTGGATAGAATTAAATTCAAACCAAAATTCTGGTCAATCAGTGCATACTGATCAACAAATTGAGACTGAATTAAAGAAATTCAGGGAGATTGTGAATTGAAATACAAGAAATTAGGAAAAAGCGGAATTGAAGTTTCAGAAATTGGTTTTGGTGCTTGGACTATTGCATTAAACTGGTGGGGTAAAGAAATTGAAGAAGATGAAGCAAAAAGAATGCTCAAGAAAGCTTATGATTGTGGAATTAATTTCTTTGAAACTGGTGATATGTATGGCAAAGGTAAGAGTGAAAGATTAATCGGTGAAACCTTCAAAGATATGCGAAATGAAGTAGTTATTTCTACAAAATATGGTTATGACTTTGAAAGTGCGGATCAAATTGGCCATAAGGAACTTCCACAGAAATTTGATGATATGTTCACACGTCATGCATTAGAAAAAAGTTTGGAAAGATTACAAACAAATTTTGTCGATATGTATGGATTACATAATCCAAAAATGACTCATATTCATGATGATCAAATTTTTAAAACATTAGATAATTTAATTTCTGAAAAAAAAATAAAAACTTATCAAATTGCCTTAGGTCCTGCAATTGGATGGACCAAAGAAGGCTTGGATGCTATGACACGAAAAAATGTCACTGCAGTGCAAACTGTATATAATATTCTTGAACAAACACCTGGAAACGAATTGATTAATTCTGGAATCAAAAATAATGTAGGAATATTAGTAAGAGTTCCTGATGCATCTGGAATCTTAACTGGTAAAGTAAATGCTGAAACAAAAATAGATGAAAAAGATCATCGCTCGGTTAGGAAAGGTGAATGGATAAAAGCATCATTGAAAAAAGTGGAGGAGTTACGACCTATTGCAGAAAGTAATGGTTTAACCATAACAGAATTGGCAATCAAATTTATCCTATCAAAGAAAGGAATCTCATCAGTTTTTCCAACGGTAATAAGTGAGCAAGAAATTGAGACTTTTTCATCCATGTCTGATGGAAAATATCTTAATGACTCGGATATGAAAAAAATTGATGAGTTATACACTACTTGGTGGACGGAAAATCCATATGAACTTAAGGCAACATCACAAACAGCTTAATTTTATTATTAAAAAAAACAAGTATCATTTCTGATTAAGGTTTAATTGTAGATGTTATCTATCGACATTAATGAGGTTCAGCCTACCAATTTTATGTCTAACATTATTTACAGCATCATTTTTCATTATGCATGATCATTCTGCTCATGCAGAAGAATTGATTTCTGTGAAAAGTGTATCACTAGATGCCTCTACTATACTAGAATTAAAGAATAATAGAGGAAATGACTTCAATATTGATCAAGTACGAATTTGGCTACCTTCAGATGATTCATTCAAATCTTTTAAAACTGAAAAAGGATGGACTGGAAAATTTGAAGTTGGTGGTAAGGTGCTGGCTTTCAAACCTCAAACTCCTGTGAAACCTGGAGAAAGCGTAAAATTTGGATTAAAGACTAATTCAGAAAATCCTATAATCAATTGGAAAACATTAGATGGAGATAGAACCATCAAAACCGCAGCAACAATCACTAAACAATCAGATCAGGTGGATATAATTGAACAAATTAATGTGCCAAAAGTTGTTGCAATAAATGATAATTCCTTTTTTAGGTTTATTCCCGAAAAGCCGTCAATCGGTTCTGATTTTAGAATAATAGGTGAAAACTTCATTCCGAATCAACATCTTGAGTTGTATATTGCAGATCAAATGGTTAAATTAATAAAAATTGATAATAATGGAAAATTTATTTCTACAGCATCAGTTCCAAATGACCTATCTCCAGATAGAACAGAGTTTGCTTTGGTAGATTCTGGTGGTACTGAAAAGATGATCAGTATTAGAGTAAATGATTCTGAAATTAGAGAGTTATCTACAGATGCAAAAATATCAATTGAATTCACACCTAAATCTGCAAAAAGAGGTGAAACAATTACGCTTGAAGGTGTAGCATCTCCTGATTCAACATTGACAGTCACTTCAAAATATCAACACGGTGATGTACTCAGCATAGATACAATTACTACTGACTTCAATGGAAAATGGAAATTTGACAAATTGTTTCCAACAGATCTGAGCTTAGGAACAATTATGTTAGAAATAACAGATGGAAAATCTACAGCAGTGAGGAATTTTGATATTATTTCTTCACAGTTAATCAATATTTCACCATCACAATCCCGTTATGAGGTAGGTGATACTGTGAGATTCAGTGGTACTGCTATTCCTAATGAACAGATTTCATTAATTGTTGAAGACCCTAGTGGTATGGAGGTTTTCTCAGAGTCATTTAAAGTTCCAAAATCTGGAAACATTGAATTTAATTTTGAAACTATGTTAGGTTTCGTGGAAGGGACTTATGTATTACATTCATTTCAAATGAGCGAAACAGGTATTTCCGTTGTTGGCTTGGGTGTAATACCACAACAAGTATTGACTGTATCAACAAGTAATCTAAACTATAGTATGGGAGATGATGTTGTTCTACGAATACATGGAGAACCACATGCATCGGTATCTGTTGTTCTTATTGATGAATCAGATCAAACAAAAATTAATGATTCTGTAGAATTAGATGATAATGGCAATTATTCATATTTTGTGGGTTCTAACGAACTAGGTACTGGTGCATTTGAAGTTGAAATACGACATGGTGTGACAAGAGGTTATACTGTTTTTACAGTTGGTTTATCCACTGGCTCTGGTCCAATTGAATTCCAACTAACTAAAGCTGAATATTATCTAGGAGACCAAATTCTAATCATTGGTAATACTGGTAATAGTGTTATACTAAGTGTGGCAATAACCGATCCAACCGGCACTATAATTAGAGAATTAGAAACGTTTTCAGATAGAATTGGTACTTTTAAAGTAGATACTTTTAAAATTCCATCAAATGGTAAGTTTGGTCAATGGACTGTCGCAGTATCTAGTGATGAAAATATAGTTGAGCAAAAATTCAACGTTATTGATAACACAGGAAATATTTCAGTCATGCTCGATAAAGCAGACTTAGCGTATAAACTGGGTGATATGGTAACAATAACTGGCAAAAATGCACTCTTAGGCTCATCTGTTCAAATATTTATCACCGATTCAGCAGGATTTCAAGTCACTCCTACTTTACTAATTAGTATAACTGCTACTGGCGAGTATTATACATTATGGCAAATTCCATCAGAACTTGAACCAGGTACTTATGAAATACTTGTTGATGACGGTTTCACCGATAATTCAATATCATTTACCATAAATTAAAATTTTAATTTCATATCTAATAATTTTTATTTCTCATTTTTTTGTTAATTTTGTGGATTTAAAAAGTAAAATTAGCAGTCACGAAGATTTCCCTAAGAAAGGTATACTTTTTAGAGATTTTAATCCTATTCTAAAAGATCCATCTGCGCTTTCATTTGTTGTTGATGAATTTTATAAAAAATTTCATCCTAATGATGTGGACGTATTTGTAGGAATTGAATCAAGAGGATTCATTCTAGCATCAGCATTGGCTCTAAAATATGGTAAAGGAATGGTTTTGTTAAGAAAAGCTGGAAAGCTTCCTGGAAAGACAAGTAAAATATCATATACTATAGAATATGGTAAAGCAGAGATGGAAATTCAAAAAACTGCATTAGAAAAAAATGAGCGAGTTTTGATCTGTGATGATCTTTTAGCTACAGGTGGTACAGCGAAAGCTGCTGCAAAACTAGTAGAAAAGTTGAATGCTAATGTGGTTGGCTTTGCATTCATAATTGAGTTAACTGAACTCAATGGTATAGAAAAAATCAAAGAGTATAGAACTGAGGCATTGGTGCAATACTAATGGATGAAACTGCTGAGATAGGAATTTTTGGTGGCACTGGGATTTATGATTCTGGTTTACTAAAAGATAGTAAAGAAATAACGATAGATACACCATATGGAAAAACTTCAGATTCTATAACTATTGGAGAGTTCAAGGGGCGAAAAATTGCATTCATGCCACGACATGGAAAAAAACACACAATTCCACCTCATCTAATAAATTTTCGAGCAAATATTTGGGCGTTTAAAGAACTAGGAGTTAAAAGAATTATCGCCCCATCTGCTGTTGGTAGTCTAAAAGAAGAGTTTAAGCCTAGTCATTTTGCATTACCATCACAATTCATAGATTTTACCAAATCAAGGAAGGGAACATTCTCAGAAGATGGGCGAGTTATTCATATTTCAGTTGCAGATCCATTTTGCCCTGAACTACAAAGTGTAATTCTAAATGTAGTAAAAAATCAGCAAGTCAATATACACAAAGATTGTACATACGTATGCATTGATGGACCAAGATTTTCCACAAAAGCTGAATCAAAATTCTTTAGAACAACTGGTGCGGATATCATAGGAATGACTCTAGTTCCAGAATGTCAACTAGCAAGAGAGGCACAAATTTGTTATGTATCTATATCAACAGTGACTGATTATGATGTATGGGCAGAAAAACCAGTCACAGCTAAAGAAGTAATGAGAACCTTAGCAACAAATGTGGAAATGACAAAAAAAATACTTACATTAGTAATTGATCAAATTCCTGAAATAAGATCATGTTCTTGTGAAAGAGCTTTGGAAGAAGCTGAATTTTAATCATCAATAAAAGATTCTTTCTTTAATCCTTCTGGTAAGTTAAGATTACCCTGTAATAGATTTCTCTGAAGTTGAGTAATAATTTCATCTACATCATATCCTAATTCTTTCAGTCTGCTTTCAGTTTGATTAGATAATTTTGCACCTATGTTCTGACCTCCAATTCTACCAAATGCAATTGCAGTAAATGGAAACAAATTTTCATCTATTTGAAATTCACCAGTAATTTTGGCGGCCATTTGTGTGCCATCAATTTCTTTGATATTAACTATAATTTCCAATTAAAATCAGATTTCGACTGCTCTATGAAGGTGATCTAATACAAGAAAGCTTGAATGAAAATCATCTACTATCTTATAGTTTTCAATTTTTAAATCAATAATCTGTTCATCAGCAGTTTCAAATTTTAATGTTCCATTTTCTTTTAGTTTAACAAGTTTCCATTTGTCCTTTCCCTTTTGTAATTTACTTACAACAACTGACCATTTTTCATCATCATCAATTCTAGGCATTCCAACTATATCAGTAATTGAATCAATGCCTAATTGTTTTTCTTCACAAAATGATCTCTTACAAGATGCGCATCTCCAAACATCAACAGAGCCAATTGTGCGTTCTTCTACATTAATATTCACAGGAGCATTATATGTAATCTGTGGATTATCACAACACTTGAAAATTTCAGGTGTTGGAATTTTAGTTTCAGATGAATCATCATTAGAGTTTTCACTCATAAATTTCACTTAGTTTTGTTATATTTAGTCCTTGCATCATC
>CAZIHG010000048.1:0-4152 GCA_964539205.1 uncultured Candidatus Nitrosopelagicus sp. | reverse complement strand
TAATGGTTTTAAAACAATTATGGAAAATGCAAAAAAATATGATAGTAATGCAGAGATCAAAGGAGTTTTAATTGTTGAAATGGTTAAGGGTGGAAAAGAGATGATTATTGGTTCAAAACTTGAACCAGGTATGGGTCCTGTCGTGATGTTAGGTATGGGAGGAATTTATGTGGAAATTTTAAAAGATGTTACGTTTAGACTTGCACCATTAACTGATCAAGAAGCGAATGACATGATCTCTTCAATTAAAACTAAAAAATTACTAGATGGAGTTAGAGGAGAGAAACCATCTGATATCAACAAACTCTCAGAATGTATTCAACGATTATCACAACTTGTCACCGACTTTGAAGAGATAAAAGAACTAGACATGAATCCTGTCCTTGTTATGGAGGATGGTGAAGGTTGTAAGATTCTAGATGTGCGTATAGGCATATAAGATTAGGCTTAGCTACGACTGGAAACTTTTTAATTATTTATAACAGAAAGTAGTATAGTAGGTATGCAAAAAACTGTAAAACCAATTAGGACTGGAGAAGAGTACATCGAAAGTCTCCGTGGACGTAATCTCAAAGTTTACTTATTTGGCGAACTTGTTAAGGAACCTGTGGATCATCCAATGATTCGCCCCTCAATTAATGCAGTCGCAAAAACCTATGATCTTGCGGTAGAAGAAGAAGATCTTGCGTTTCCTCAATCTTCAATAACTGGTGAACGAGTAAATCGTTTCTTACATATTGCTGAAAGCGCACAGGATTTAGTTTTACAGAACAAAATGCAAAGAAAACTTGGACAACTTACTGGCACATGTTTCCAAAGATGTGTTGGTATGGATGCGTTAAACTCTTTACATTCTACTACACATGAGATTGATGAAAAACATGGAACCAAGTATCACGAAAGATTATTAGAATTTATCAAATTAGTTCAACATGAAAACCTGGTCATTGGTGGAGCAATGACTGATGTTAAAGGAGATAGGAGTCTTGCTCCAAGTGAACAAGAAGATCCTGATTTGTTTGTTCATGTTGTAGACAGAGATGATAAAGGAGTCTACATTACTGGTGCCAAAGCACATCAAACTGGCACAATTAATTCACATTGGATGATTGTGATGCCTACTATGAGATTACTAGAAAATGATAAGGACTATGCAATAGTAGGTGCAATACCAGTTGATGCACCTGGAATAAAATACATCTATGGTAGACAGTCTTGTGATACACGAAGTATGGAACCTGGTGACATTGATGTTGGAAATTCTGAATACGGTGGACAAGAAACAATGGTAATCCTTGATCGAGTATTCATTCCAAACGAATTGATATTCATGGATGGTGAATACGAATTTGCATCAATGCTAGTTGAGAGATTCACATGTTATCATAGACGAAGTTATGTCTGTAAGACTGGTTTAGGTGATGTTCTAAGTGGTGCTGCAGCAGCAATTGCTGATTATAATGGTGTACCAAAAGTTTCCCATATCAAAGATAAGATAATTGAGATGACACATCTTAACGAGTCAATTTATGCTGCAGGTATTGCTGCTTCATATCAAGGTCATAAAATGAAGTCTGGTGTATTCATGAATGATGATATGCTTGCAAATGTATGCAAGCATAACGTAACACGTTTACCTTATGAATTAGCTAGACTTGCACAAGATATTGCAGGTGGATTATTGGTGACATTGCCATCTGAAGCTGAATTTAGAAGTCCAGAAACTGGTCCTATACTAAAGAAATATCTGAAAGGAAAGACAGGAACTGAAGTTGAAAATAGAATGCGAATTCTACGTTTGATTGAAAACATGACAATGGGTAGAAATGCAGTTGGTTATCTTACCGAGTCAATGCATGGTGCTGGTTCACCACAGGCACAAAGGATTCAGATAGCTCGTCAAATGCAATTAGGTTACAAAAAACAGTTAGCCAAGGATCTGGCTAAAGTTAAAGATGATTCCGAAGAACCAAATGAGAATTCTGAATACTTTAAGCGTGTTTTTAAACTAGAAAATAAGGATTAGATTACTTTTCTTCTGGATCATCAGTAGAAGTTATTGATGTATCATCTCGTGTTTTTGATTCATCAGAATTATTCACATATTCACTATCTAATTTTATATCATCAATTTCATCTGATTGGTTCTGTTTTGTTTCTACAATATTTTCGGTGTTTTGAAAAACAGGTTCTTTCTTTTTCTTGAAAAACTGCTTAGCAATCATCACCCCAATAATTATTGCAATAATTATATAATTAATTGGTGGCTGTAGGATTTGAGTCACATATCCTACTTGGGGAATTATATATTCAACTTTCCCAAGATATATTTTTTCTGTGATTGGATAATCTACATTTTTCATTGGACGTGGATTTGCATCACCCATAGTTTGAATTGTTTTTGGATCTTCACTCATGATAGTGTGTACCCTATGAACAATTACTCTCTCTTCACCAAGTTCATATTTTGCTGGTGAATAAAACACAATGATATCACCTTTCTTTAATTCTTCAAATGGTGTTTTCCCCTCAACAACAATCACATCATAAACTTCCAATGTAGGGATCATACTGCCACTTGAAACAACGTAAAACGGATTTGCAGTACCAAAAAACATTTGTAATCCAATCCAAATAACTGCTATTATTACTACTATAATTACAACATCTTTAACTAGATTTTTTGTTGAATTTGAAGCCAAATTACGATTTGTCAATAAATTAGTAAGATAAATCTTGCCTGATATTCTATAATTGAGTTCCACAGCTCTCACAAAATCGAGAGTCAGGCTTGTTGTCAAAATTACAACTTGAACATCTTAATCCTTCACCAGGTTGAATCTTTGGTGGTTGTGCAGTCACACCACTATTTTTTCCTAAAACTATGATTTCACCAACGGTTCCTATTCTATCCCAGTTAATCGTTAAATCATTAGCTTCATTATCAGAGACTACTAAAACAATCGTTTGAGTTGAATCTACTCCAACTTGTTTTGCAATTCCAATTTTCTTTGCATTTTCATCATAAACATCCATGCCCATAATTGATCTAAATGACTCATCAATTGGTTTTGTTTCTGTCACAATTTCTTCTTTAAAGGGAGCATCGGGTTCGGTAAAATTCTCAAAGTCAGTAAATGATGATTGATCATTTTGTTCAATTGGATTTGCAAGACCAACTTCATTCATTTCATCTGGTTTCTTAAAATCACGATATTCCGCAATTGTTGAGCCACATTCATTGCATATGTACTGTCCTCTTTCAACCAAAGTCAAATTTTCAGCAACTTCTTCATTAGGATTTTCAAAATCAATTCTTGGACTCCCTTCAAATTCTTTTTCGCAAGTATTACATGTATATTTCGAGATTTTATCTGATTCTAATCTTCCTATCGGTGCTAAAAATAGATCTGGTCCTCCAAGATTTCCTTTGGTTTGTTGCTGATCTGTAACTCTTGCCATAATTGATCCACCAGAACCTCTTAATTTTTTTAATCGTAATTCAGAACTCATACTAAAATTATTTTTTTACGTCATTTAAGTATGTTTTAAAAAAATAATTTTGTGAATCTTATTATTTATTCATAGATCCATGTGAACATATTTAGATATGATAAAAGGCGATATATTGATAGTTATGGGAATAACTCAAGTCACAGATTCAAAAATATGGGAAACTGATGTTATAAGTTCAGACAAACCAGTCTTTGTTGATTTTTGGGCAGAGTGGTGTGGACCTTGTCGTATGGTTGGACCTGTTGTTGAAGAACTTGCTATAGATTATGATGGTAAAGTTAATTTCGCGAAGGTCAATGTTGACCAAGCAGGAGAGTTAGCTTCAAAATATAATGTATTTAGCATTCCAACACTGATTCTACTCTACAAAGGAGAAGTCATCGCACAGCAAGTAGGCGCAGGTTCCAAAGAAACATATCAAAATATGATTGATAGAGCACTTGAAAAAATTTAGGCTCTACTAATTTTTTCTATTTTTATTCTAAACTATTAATACCTGATTTAATCAATTTCAAGCATGTCATTGGGAGAAATTGATACATTAAATCTTACTTTTGAAAAGTTACAGGCATTGTTTGATGAATCTCAAGGATACTATGAATCTTTTCTTGATGCAAATAACTTGTATAAAGCAGG
>CAZIHG010000047.1:0-5235 GCA_964539205.1 uncultured Candidatus Nitrosopelagicus sp. | reverse complement strand
ACATTTTCATTTACTCTTAATGCAGAAGTAGTTGCATATGGTGCACAAAAAGTTGATACACAATATCATCACTGTAGAACAGAATTTTCAAGAAAACTTGAAGCTGCGTTAAAACAGGGAGAAATTGATGGAATAAAAAAGAAGATTAGAAAAAACATCAAGATCTGGTCTCAATATTCAGAAGGAATTTCTAAAAGTGATTTGATTAAAACTGGTCATAGGATTTTAGGTAATGGAATTTTCAAGACGTGGAGTTGCTATTTGAATTTAAAATCACAATGTGGTAAATGTGAATCATGCCATAATAGAAAAAATGCATTCATCAAAGCCAAAATTTCAGATAAGACGAAATATTTGAATTAGTTCTATAATACGTATTTCTTCAAAACTATTCCGCGTATTAGTAGATACCATCCAAGAAAGACTGCACCTACTGTTCCCCAGAAAATCCAGTTTAGTGCTTCTTGGTTCACAGTTGCTTCTTCAGCAATAGTACAATCGGTTACCTGTGATACTTGCTCACACTCCCACCCCTTCATTACTACAAAATCTTCATAGAGTGGGTTTGTCTGCCAAGCAATTACAACTGCTACGGCGATGACTATAGCAAATTCGATTACAAACCAGCTAAATTTTGGCCAGGATTCTTTTGGTACATGGACATTATTTCTTGCTGGCATGGTTTTATTCCAATTTTTTGATTATTTATTTTTTGATAAGTTTTATCCCTGACTGTGCTTTATAGATCTGCCATGTATAGTTTTGATGATTTCTTCTTTTGCTTTTTGTTCTTCATAGACTCCTCTAAATGCAGAACATGTGACTTTGGCATCATTTTTGACACCTCTCATCTTCATGCAAAGGTGTTCAGCTTCAATCATTACAGCTACACCCTTAATTCCTTGGGCATAAAGTTCATCGGCAATATTTTTAGTTAGTCTTTCTTGAATCTGAAGTCGCTTTGAATATTTTTCCACAAGACGTACTAATTTAGAAATTCCAACAACTCTGCCGTTTGGGACGTATGCTATCTGAATTTTTCCAAAAAATGGAAGCATGTGATGTTCACACATTGAATAAAATTTGATGTCTTTAGCTATCACTGTCTCAGAATCTTCTGAAAATTGTACTGATAATTCCGAATCTGAATCGTATCCACCAAAGATCTCTTCATAAGACTCGGCTATTCTATCTGGAGTGCCTCGCAATCCTTCCCTTGTTGGATCCTCTCCTATCTCAATAATTAATTCCCGAACGAGTTTTTTTATGCGCTCTTTATCCATGATTAATTTGAAATTTGAGATGCTTTAAACCATGTGGAATATTTACGCGTTGGAAACGTGTGATTATGAAATCACTCTTTGTTTTGTATAGAAAATTCCCGATATCAGAAAAACCACTCCAAGAATACCAATTAAACTACCAACAAATTCTACTGTTGAGCCTAACTGAGCTTCTGCCGGTGCCCATAATAATGCAATTAATGCACCAACGACAATCATGGGTATACCAACGCCAAAACTAATTTGCTTAGAACCCATGTAGGACAACGATGCTGAAATCTATATGAAGTTTATGCTGAGTCTTGCAATAGTCTTTCCACTTTGAAAAGGAATTTTTCTATCTGCTTTACTTTTGTGTTGACATCATTTGATGGATCATCGAGTTGAAGCTTTGCGGAATTAATTAGAGATTGTATTTTATCTAGATAGTAGATGGCGATGTTATTTCCTTCTGACTTGGAGTTTAACGTCTTAACCTTAATTTGTAATTCTGCTAGTTGTGAAGATAGCCGTTGCTGTTCAGAAAGATGTATTTCAGCACGTTGCATGTCATCCATGGCTGCAGTTTTTGATTTCTGTATGTGATCATTTAACACAATGACGACTTTGATATTTTGTCTGATCTGAGATGTGGTATTTGCAGAAATAAGATTAGATTTTGATTGCTCTAACTTGGTTACAGACTCATCTAATCCTAGTTCTTTAGCCTGTATGATCAATATGTTAATTCTCTCAGTATATTTTTCAGCTAGTGCTTTTGCACGCACAATCTTATTTTGTTCATTGAGAGATTTAAGAGTCTGATATATCGCGTTACCTTTTTCAGAAATATCATCAATTATTTTTTTGGTCTGCTTTGTATCACCAGCTGCATGAGTTTGTTTTGCAATAGTCATTAACTCATCTATTTTATTAAAATCAATGCTTGCTCCAAGTTTTATCGATATGGTTTTGAGTTTTTGAATATTCATTTCAAATCTCTCAAGAACTGGATTTCTGGCAATTGATGGTTGATTCTCTGCTTCTACAATTTCAAGTTCGTTGATCATCAGACTAATCTGCCTCATCTTCTGCATTGCTGATACAAAATGCTCTCTTGCAGATTTTACATCATTTGCATCAATTGCAGATGCTAATTTATCAACCTCAGAAATACTTTGTAGGTACAATTCTTTCATTTTTGGTTCTACAGTATCTCTCGCTTCAATCTCAGATTTACAATATTTCTTTGCATTTTCCGCTATTGTAAGCATATAATTTAGATTAGATGCTGCATCGCTAGGTAATGGTACACTTGCAACTAGTAGACTAGAAATTGCAAACATCACAAAAATTGTATAAATTCTATTCATGTTCTTCCTCCTGTTTTTGTAATTTTATCAGGTTTTGTTGATCCTTTTTACTGATCACAATTTTTCCCTGTCTTTCTAATCGTTTTACTGCTCTCCACATAGTTGTTCGTGGTTGCAAGAATTTCTTTCTAAGATCACTTTCAAATACTTGGCCACCATTTTCGTGAATGAATTTAATGATCTCTTTATCATCATCTCTTACATTCTCATCAGCTAACACATTTTCAAGATTGAATTGTTCTTCAGTTTCTTCTGTTTTTTCTGATAATTGTTCTGGTGTAATTTTGATTGATTTCTTTCTAAATTTGAAAACTATTCCTATTATTGCTGCAGCGATGATTCCACCAATAGCGATGATAATTGATGATTGAGGCGAGTCTTCTGTTTGAACTATAGGATTTTCTTGTGCAGATTCAGCAATGGTGAGGAAGTATGTTAGCTCGACTGAGCCTGGAGGTAAAAGCATTTTTGTTCTACTGTCCTCTTCGTTCATATCGATTGGAAAAGTAGTCATGCCAACTACTAGTGAATTTTTTGGCATTAACAATGAAAATTCGGTTGGTGCATTAATTGCAAAGGTCCAAACTTTACCATTTTTGGATACGAGTGAGTATGTGTCATAATTAATCAAAATTGTTGATGCGCCCAAAGTTTCTATTTCAAAAATATTAGGGTTGTTTTGGTATGTTTCGGCACTTAGAAGAAATCCATTTTCGTCTTCAACAACTAGGTTTTCAATTGAACTACCAAATAGTGTCACTATTGTATCTGGAAACAGTGGATCTGATTCCAATTCATAAAAAATATGTGCTGACCCATCTGGAAAAAGAGAAAAATCAAGGGTTCGATTTGAGCCAAATGAGTTTTGTAGTGGTACCGACATAGCAAGAAGAACTAGGACGAAAGCCGCTAGTGGTACAAGCGTCATTGTAGTCAGGGCATCTGTAGGACTTAAAAGCATTCCACCAGAGATGGAATCCTCTTGTCTTTTACAGATCACCGACCTTGGATTCATTTCTAATACCTTAGATTCATCGATTCTAGGAGATTCTGGAATGTTTTGAATTCTTGGAAGAATTCTAGGCCTTTTTCAGTGATTCTGAATTTACGATTTCTGTCGTCTCTTTTTGTTTCAACTAAACCGGCACTGATCAATTTATCACATTTATCTAAAACTGCATAATGTGACAGATTTGCAGATCTAGATATTGCAGAGATAATTACACCTTGTTGACCAGCATTCTGAGTCACATCTAGGATGTCTCCCATAATCCCCATTTCGGATCTGTATTGTTGTTTGGACATGGTTTACTATAGGAACCAGAGCTTTATCAGGGACATTTTGAAACGCCATAGCGGAACATGAAGCGGAACACCAATTTAGAGTCTGAAAAATTTCGAAATTGGACATTTTCAGTAAATTGATAAAAACGGTTTGTTTTTTCACTCATAAGAAATCCATAAAATAAATCCATAAAATAAACAGGATCCATTGTTCAGCTTTTTATTTGAGGGATTTCATTTTAATTTATGACGGGTCTTTTTGATAAATTCAAGGAAGACGATTCCGAAGGATCAGAAATGGTGGAAGAGCGCCCGGCATATGAGGAAAGTGAGGCAGAATCTGAATCTGTTGAATCTCTACCTGAAAATGAAGATAGTTCTGGGTTAAATGAGGCACAGGAAACCCAGCAATCAACATCGTCTAGTGGGGATATCGGCATTTCATCGTTGATGGATAAACGAGCTAAATTGGAAGAAGCAATTGATTATGTTGGTATGATGATTTCAAATCTAAAGGAAAAACGCACTGGATTAGAAAAAGAGATTGAGGAAGAATCTGTTGATATTAAGAATCTTAAAGAAAAACTGATCAAAGTAAATGAGTACATAGAGGAAGAAACTAGAGGTATTCGAAATCTTTCTGAAAAGAGATCTACGGTTGAAAGAGAAGCAGATGAGGTTAGTAGTCTCATTATAAGTTTAAGAGATAAGCTGGGCGGAATTGATCGAATTGTGGATGATGAGGGAAGTAGAATTAAGAGTTTTAAAGAATCTCGTACAAAATCCTCAAATATCTAGGCTCGAAATTTTACATAAATTTTGATTCGGTAGATGGCATTCCAGGTAGACTATCCATTGCTGGAACAGATGGGAATTTATCACCAGATTGTGATTCTGCGACTGCTGCTGCCTCTGCGAGAATACCTTCTGATTCTGAATTGGTTGATTCCTCTACACCGAATGATGAATCACTGCTGCTGAATGTGTCTGTCATTAGTCCACCTAACATTTCTGTCATTCTTCCAATCTCTTGGTCTGCACCAGGCATAAATTTGACTAGTGAGCCCTTGAGTCCGTTCATGAGTCCGATTGTTGGCATTAATGTGACCACTGTATCACCAAGGTCGTGGAATGGTGTTAATAGTAATTCAATTCTCTCTAAACCCATTTTTGCGTTTCCTAAAATTTTGCCTACTTTTCTAACCTCAACTAATTCGTTTGATAATATCTTACTGGAATAAGTGTCGTGTTGTTGTGTTGCTACAACTATCTTTTGAAAAATTTCTTGATCTCTTTGTTTTAGCTTGTTTACCATT
>CAZIHG010000046.1:0-3290 GCA_964539205.1 uncultured Candidatus Nitrosopelagicus sp. | reverse complement strand
CAATATAGCAAAAAAAGAAAAAGGCAGTACAAATTTTTATGGTGCAATAGCATTTGGTGCATTAATTTTATCTATGATATTCGTTATCTATCAGTTCTATAATGAATCAATTGCTCCGGCTGCAATATTTTCTGCTGATGTTCTAGTCGATGATGCGTTTGGATCATTCTTTGCTATTGCGATGTTAATAGTTTCAATCATGACAGTAGCTGGTTCTCTGAACTACATGAGAAAGAAATCTAATCCTGCAATGTACTTCTCACTAATCTTACTATCAAGCATTGGAATGGTACTGATTGCATATTCAACTGATTTGGTGATGTTGTTTATTGCCTGGGAATTAATGAGTATTCCAACATACATTCTAGCAGGATTCAACAAAAAGAATCCAATATCTAACGAAGCCGCAATAAAATATTTCTTATTCGGTGCAATGTCTTCTGCAATTATAATATATGGTATATCAATTGCTTATGGAATTACTGGCTCAACCAATATAGGCGAAGTGATTCAAGGGTTTGCAACACTTGATGCAGAAATGCTTCCATTAGGATTATTGGCTATTGGTATGTTTATTGCTGGTTTTGGCTTCAAAATGGGTCTTGTTCCATTTCATATGTGGTTACCTGATACCTATGAAGGTGCACCGCCGACAATTACAGCTCTATTAGCAGCTGGGACCAAGAAAGCTGGATTCGCAGCAGCACTAAGAATTGTTATTATGGGAACAGTAGCTCTAAACCTAGATTGGACTCTGGCATTAGGAATAATTGCAGTTATGACTATGACTGTAGGAAACATTGCAGCCATATTACAGAAAAATCTTACACGAATGCTTGCTTATTCTAGTATAGGTCATGCGGGTTACATTTTGATAGGTATTTCTGTTGCTCCATTTTCTGGAATGGGATTACAAGCATCATTATTCCACATACTAAATCATGCGGTTATGAAGGGTGCCGCATTTATTGCAGTAGCGGGAATTGTCACAACTCTAGCAATTACTCATATTGACAAACTTAAAGGACTTGGAAGAAAGATGCCAATCACTGCGCTTGGTTTGGTCATTTCTTTGTTAGCCCTAGCAGGTGTACCTCCACTAAACGGATTTTGGAGTAAGTTAATGCTATTTGGTGCTTCTATTGACGCTGGAAATGTATTGTGGTGGGCTCCATGGCTTGCAGTGGCTGGAGTTCTTAACAGTGCTTTGTCTCTAGCTTACTATGGTTGGATTATTAGAAAGATGTACTTTGAAGGTGAAACTGAAAAACGTGTCAAAGAACCTCTATCAATTATTGGAGTCATGATATTCTCAATCATATTTATGGTGACAATCGGTGTGTATCCAGAACCAATAATCAAATTTGCAGAAATGGCATCACCAGTTTTGACTGGTACACTTATGCCTTAAACTCTGTAAACTTTACTAGTGTTTCTAAATTATTTTTTGCATCAGATAATGTAATTTTCCTTAAACTATCTAAAGCACGTTCTGAAAATTTCTTAAGCATCTCTTCCATCTTATTAAATACAATACGAGGATCAGAACTTTTCTTAATTAATAGATTGAATAGTTTATCTTCATTCTTCCAATCCATTAAATCATCACGAATTTGATATGCAATTCCAATATTCTTTCCGTATTCAGCCAATGAGTCAATTTGCTCCTCAGAACCACCACCTATAATAGCACCAAGTTTTGCCGCCATTTCGAAGGCTGTTGCAGTCTTGTATTCCATTACCTTCAGATAGTCGTCAAATGTGACATCCTCACTCTCTTCTAATTTTCCTTCTAGAATCTCTCCTTCACTCATTAGCATTGCAGCAGTAGCCAAATCTTTTGTTATACGTGGATTATCTAATCGTGACGAGATATTGAGAATTAATCCTAAAACAAAGTCTCCTGTTAGAACACTTGTGTTATAACCATACTTTATATGAAATGGATCTTTTTGTCTACGTTTTGTTTCATTATCAATAATGTCATCATGTATTACTGATTCTGTATGAAGTAATTCAATTGCACATGCACCAGCAAATGCATTTTCATCAATCTTACCAACACTTTCAGTGGCTAAGAGCAGAATGATTGGTCTGATTCGTTTTCCACCTTCAATTGCAAATTTTAATGGTTCACGAAATTCTGACTCTGAATATAATTCTAATTCTGCATCAAGTGCAGAATTAATTTTTTCAATATATTTACTGTAAGTTTCTAAAAGTGGGTTTATCTCTAAATTCTTTCTATCCAAAAATATCTGATCAAGATTTTTTTCGATAGAATATTAAACTTTGTTGATTAACTAAAATATTGTATGCTCCCGTCGGGATTCGAACCCGAGTCTCAGGCGTGAAAGGCCTAAATGCTTGACCGGACTACACTACAGGAGCTAAAGCTTTTGGATTGTACAATCCATAAAACTTTTTGTAAATCACAAAGGTTTTTTATATAATTCTAAGAACGAAGTTATATTGTCATTAATCAAAAAAATCGATCAAATAATTGATGAGAGGAGTCTTTTGAAACACCCTTTTTATGAGATGTGGTCTGCTGGAAAACTTGAACTGGGTTCACTCAAGGGTTATTCTAAAGAATATTACCAATTAGTGAAACAAGTTCCACAATTTATGGAACCAATAGTTCAAGGTGCAACTCCAGATATTAGAGATGAGTTAATTCAGAATATGAAAGAGGAATCAGAGCACATTTCTCTATGGGAGAAATTTGCAGATTCTATGGGAATTTCTGAATCAGAAATACAAGGTTATGAAGGTCTTGAGAAAACCAAAATAGCAGTATCCAATTTGGGTTCACTTATGGATTCCTTTGATAATGGTGCATGTGCAATGTATGCACTTGAAAAAGAAATTCCTAAGGTAAGCAAAACCAAACTAGAAGGTTTGAAAGAATTCTATGGTATAGATTCCAAAGATGCAATAGAATACTTTGAAGAGCATATGACTGCTGACATCAGACATGCAGCATCCTGGCAAAAAATCATCAATAATACTTGCATTGATGATTCAATGGTGCTATATACAGCAGAAAAATCTGTTTCAGCACAAAATCTCTTGTTAGATAGTTGCTACGAATCTTTCTGTTAATCTAACACTTTTTACCCAGTTGAAATTATTTTTTTCTAGGGCCCGTAACTCAGCCTAGTAGAGTACTCGGCTCATAACCGAGGAGCCAAGGGATCGAAGCCCTTCGGGCCCACTAAAATTTTAATTGTAGTTAATTGTAATTGTATTGGCCGCAATGAAGAATCAGAGTTATATCTGAAAAATGA
>CAZIHG010000045.1:0-7342 GCA_964539205.1 uncultured Candidatus Nitrosopelagicus sp. | reverse complement strand
TAAACGTGCAACTGGTGATCTGTTATTATTTACAGATGCTGATACACGATACTCAGAGAAAGTAATTTCATATGCTGTTACACATATGTTATCAGAGAAATTAGATGTTCTAACAGTAATTCCTAGATTACTTTGTCTAGATGCTATTACGAAAATTACACTTCCTATGCTTTCAACATTTTTGCATTCACGATACTCTGCACTAAACGTAAATGATCCAAAAAAAGGAATTGGGTATTTTTTTGGAAGTTTTTTTATCATAAAAAAAGAGATTTATGAGAAAATTGGCACACATGAAAAAGTAAAGCATGAGATTATTGAAGATGGTGCATTGGGAAAAATTACAAAAGAATCAGGATTCAATCTAAAAATGGTTAGAGGTGAACACCTACTAGATGCAGTTTATTCAAGAAGCGCACAAGAAATGTGGAATGGGTTAGAAAGATTGATGGTCCCTCTATACCATCAGAATAAATCGTACGCAGTGGGAGTCTTTTTTGAAGTTTTGTTCATACTTTTCATTCCAGTACCATTTTTGATATATTCTCTGGTTTTTGTTTCTCCTAATCATTATACGTCGTTTCTTCCACTATTGATATCTGCAATTTTCTCAACTGGTACTATTTTCATAGCAGCGTTTATGGAAACCAAAATGGGTCTAAATTTGAACTCTGTATATGCTCTATTTGCACCAATTGGAGGTTTGATTGTGAGTTGTGGTTTTCTTTCAGGTGTCTTACAGGCAAATAAATCATCTGCAGTCTCATGGAGAGGTAGAAAATATAGTGTAAAAGAATTCTCTCAAAATTATATCAAACTTTAATCGTATATATGATAAATCAGTAAAGGTTATACTAACTTTAGATTGTTTTTTTTCATTGGCTAACAATGGATTTGTTATTGGTGGTGCATTAGGTACTATTGCAATTATCACTGCGATTTTCTTTTCATTCAATTTAACATCAGAAAGTCCTGACTCTCAACTTATTGTAAGTAATGGAAATCATTTAGAAACAATTGGTGAGGTGACAACAATTCAAACTAGTTCAGAATTTTCCTTGACAGAAATTTTTGAGAGAACAGAAGCGAGTGTTGTACAAGTAAATGTAAGAACCTCTGATGGTCGTATTAGTCCAGGTAACATGGGATCTGGTTTTGTATATAGTGATGATGGTTACATAATCACTAATAATCATGTCATTGATAATGCAGAAAAAGTGACTGTTACATTTCTAGATGGTGAATCATATATTGCTCAAATTATTGGTACTGATGCAGACCTAGATCTAGCAGTTCTAAAAGTTAAAGTTGGTACAACATACATGCAGCCAATTCCAATTGGTGATTCATCAAAACTAAAGGTTGGTGAACAAATTACTGCTATTGGTAATCCTTTTGGTCTTTCAGGATCTATGACATCAGGAATTATTAGCCAGATGGGGAGATTACTGCCACAAGATTCTGGATACTCAATTCCAGATGTGATTCAAACTGATGCTGCAATAAATCCTGGAAACTCAGGTGGTCCTCTTCTTAATATGCAAGGTAAAGTTGTTGGAATAAACACAGCAATACAGTCAGCCACTGGGGAATTTACTGGTGTGGGTTTTGCAGTTCCTTCAAATACTGTCAAAAAGGTTATTCCTGTGTTAATTGAGAAGGGCACATTTCATCATCCATGGATGGGAATTTCTGGTTCTGATGTTGATCCAGAATTAGCTAAAGTGCGAGAACTTAACAGCTCGAAAGGATTTCTTATTGCTACAGTAATTGAGGAAAGTCCTGCGGCTGATGCTGGATTGCAAGGAGTCACTATTACAAAGGAAATTGATGGTAGGGAATATGCCATGGATGGTGACATAATAGTGAAAATCGATGATGTGGTCGTAAGAAAAATCTCAGATATTTTGGTTTATTTGCAAAGAGAAAAATCTGTTGGGGATGAGCTGGTTATGACGGTTAATAGAGACGGAACTATTATCGAGGCAGTATTAGTACTTGGTGAAAGACCTCAAAACTAGTAAATTCTACAAAATTAAATAGTCGTGACAGATTTTTTTTATATTGAGTAAATTAGAGTTTGAATCAGAATGCCTTAACAAAGTTCTAGATGGTCATGATCTTGACAAACAAAATGCATTAGATATTGCTGCAAATTTTAAAAGTATTGGTACCCTTGTTTTTGAAACAGCTGAAAAATTACGTAATTCCAATAAGGGCAATGTGATAAGTTTTTCAAAAAAGTCATTTTTTAATATCATCAATCTATGTAGAGATACCTGTTCATATTGTACATACAAATCAGAGCCAAATGAATCTAAGATTTCTATGATGCAACCAAATAATGTACTTCAGTTAGCTAAACTCGCAAAAAAATACAATTGTACAGAAGCATTATTTGTGACAGGTGAACGACCTGAAGAAAAATATCAACTTGCAAAAGAATGGTTGAAAAAAAATAATTTCAAATCAACTGCTGAATATCTGGTTTATTGTTCTGAACTTGTACTTGACGAGGGTATCTTTCCACATACAAATGCCGGAAATTTAACAAAAAATGAGATGCAGGAGTTAAAGAAAACAAATGTCAGTATGGGTTTGATGCTGGAAAATGTCAGTAAAAGGTTAAGACGTAAAGGTATGCCTCACGATGGCGCACCTAGTAAAGAGCCCGAAACAAGACTTGAAGTTTTGAATAATGCAGGTAGACTAAAAATTCCAATGACTACTGGTATTTTGGTCGGAATTGGTGAAACTTTTGAAGAAATAATTGATTCAATTTTTTCTATAAAACAAATCCACGAGAAATTTGGAAATATACAAGAAGTAATTTTACAAAATTTTCATCCAAAAACTGATACACGTATGAAGGATCACAATACACCATCAGAACTATATTTCAAAATGGTTGTTGCTTTATGCAGGATTATCATGCCAAATTCAAACATTCAGATTCCACCTAACTTATCACCGTACTCGTATCAAGAATTTCTTTCAGTTGGCATAAATGATTGGGGTGGAATCTCTCCAATAACTTCCGATTATGTAAATCCTGAATTCCAATGGCCAAAAATTAAGATTGTTGAGGAAAATTGTAAGAAATTAGGTTTTGATGTAAAAGCAAGATTTCCTGTCTATCCAGAATTCATACCATTAGTAAACACTGATCTAAAACAAAGACTATCTTTAATTGCTGATGAAGATAATTATGTAAGAGGTGACTATTGGCGATGACATTTCAAGATCATAAAATAGATAATCTTCTAAAATTTGCTGATCCAGTAATTGCAAGTATTTTAGATAAAACACTTTCAGGTAAAGAGATATCAGTAAATGAGGCACTTGTCCTTTTTGACGCTAATGGTATTGATTTTCATTTAGTTGGTATGGTAGCGGATAACCTAAGAAGCAAGCGTGTTGGTGATACTGTAACATATGTAGTTAATCGAAATATCAATTTCACAAACGTTTGCATAAAGCAGTGTGGTTTTTGTGCCTTTAGTAGGGATTTTAGAGAGGAAGAAGGTTATTTTCTACCTATAGAAGAGATTTTGAGAAGGGCAAAAGAAGCATATCATTATGGGGCTTCGGAAGTATGCATTCAAGCTGGACTTCCACCAGATATGGATGCAAATCTTTATGAGAATATTTGTAAGGGTATAAAAAGTGAAATTCCTAATATACACATCCATGGATTTTCGCCAGAAGAAATTCTATATGGAGCAAGTAGACAAGAGATCTCTCCAAAAGAATACTTGGTCAAACTTAAAGATGCTGGAGTTGATACTATACCTGGTACTGCTGCTGAGATTTTAAATCAAGAATTAAGAGATGTGATTTCACCTGGCAGAATTACTGTTAAAGATTGGGTAGACATAATCAAGACTGCACATAAGCAGGGAATAAAATCTACATCTACCATGATGTTTGGTCATTTAGAAACATATGAAGATCGGGTTAAACATATTGGAATTATTAGAGATATTCAAAAAGAGACTGGTGGATTCACAGAATTTGTTCCCCTTAATTTCATATCATCTGAGGCACCAATGTATAAAAACAAATTACATGATGGTATAAGAAATGGTGGTAGTGGAAATGATGCACTTTTAGTTCATGCAATTGCAAGAATTATGCTAAATAATGTAATTGATAATATACAAATGTCATGGGTTAAGGAAGGTCACAAATTTTCACAGCTTTTGTTAAGATGGGGTGCAAATGATTTTGGTGGGACATTAATCAATGAAAGTATCTCAACAGCTGCTGGTTCTCAACACGGACAATTATTAAAACCAAGTCAAATAAGACATTTAATTCGAGACATTGATCGTGTACCAGCTGAAAGAAATACTACGTATGATATTTTGAAAACGTTTGAAAACGAACCAGAATACATTGAATCATTAGATGAGATTTCAAACCCTGAAAAATTTGGCTCATACTTTGAATTAATAAAAATAAACAAATTCAAATATAAAAATCCGAGATAATTACCTTACATCAACAAACTTCCCAGATATATGGCAAATGCAATTGCGAGGCCAAATCCTATTGGTTTTGGGATATATTTTCTAAATCCTACGAATAAAACCAGGCTAAATGCTATCATTATGTAATAATTTGAGAATGCATCTGCTGAAACAGGAATGCCAACAATTGTTGAAGCAACTCCTAGTATGAGTAGAATGTTGTAAATATTACTTCCAACAATATTACCAACACCTATGTCTGTTTGTTTTTTTGCTATAGCAATAACTGATGTAATTAATTCGGGAAGTGATGTACCAATTCCAACTATTATAACTCCTATAACTATCTGAGAAAGACCCAAACTCTTTGCAATCGCTACAGCACTATCAACTGTAAAATGACCTCCAAGGAATAGTAGAACTATTCCAATTCCTACTAACGCAATGGCTTTTGGAAATGTCTCAATACGATATTTTGATAGAAACAATTCACCTTCCACAACTTCATCTTCAACTTTCTGAGTTTCATGTATTCCTTGTTTTTTGACAGTCTTGATTGTGTAAATGGTAAATCCAATTAATCCTGCTATTAGTATAACACCATCAATTTGCGAAATCTCACCATCGTACGACATTGCTATAACCAGCAATGACACACCAATCATTATTGGGATCCATTTTCTAACAGTGATTTTACTAATTAAAAGTGGTGTAAATATTGCAGAAATTCCAATTACCATTCCAACATTACTAATGTTACTTCCAATTATATTTCCCAAAATTAATTCTGTGTGTGAATTAAATGCTGCAAGTATTGCTGCAGCTAACTCTGGTGTTGATGTACCATATGCTACTACTGTTAAACCAATAATCATACTACTAATCTTGAGTCTCTTAGCAAGAGAAACACCACCAGAAACTATTGCATATCCACCAACACATAATATGATTAAACCAGCAATTACTGATCCAACATCAATAATTTCCATAACAAATATCGTAAGATATCTTGTTTAAACCAAATACCTTATCCAAAATTCACTAATCTAACAATCAAAATAAATCAGTTTTACTCATGCCTCAAATGTTGAGTAAAACTGATCAGTTAGCTCAACAAATCTAGAGTTAAGATTAATAAAGTAATGTACCGTACTATACCGTATATGAGAGCAAGATTAACTTATGTACCATTAGACGTGGCAGAACAATTTGACGATTTTATAATAGAAAGGGATGAACAGATTTTAGACACAGTTAAGGCAAAAACCAAGGACTTTAGCACACTTTCACTTCTAAAACTACTTTTTCAGGTTAAAACCAGATCTATGACATTTTCTGAATTATATTCAAAATCAAATATAAGAATGAAAAAATCATTTCTAAATTACCTTCACCTATGTGTTAGGTATGATTTTGTCACGAAGAAATCAGTTGGTCCAAATGTGATTTATTCTATCACAGAAAAGGGTGTCACAATGCTGAATCTGTTTACTAGATCAGAAAAAAATTGATGAAACTCATCTAAGATAAAGTAATTAAACAAAACAAAGTCATTCAAATAATGGTTAATGGTTTTCCGGAAGCTGAGATCCATGAGCTGAAAAATGCCAGTTTTAAAAACCCAATAATTTTTGCAGGATTTGTTGGTGCTGGATTAGTCGGTCCGATATCAATACACCACATGATTACAGAAATGAATATGAAAGAAATTGGCTTTGTACGTTCTAAACACCTTCCACCATCAACAGTATTCATGCAAGGACGCTTGCGTCACCCCTTCAGAATTTATTCCAATAAGAATGGTAGTGTATGTGCAATAATTTGTGAGATAATAATTAACAGAGAAGGTTTGTATACAATTGCATCTGCAATTTTAGATTGGGCTGAAAGACATGGTTCGAATGAAATTGTCATACTAGATGGAGTTGCGAGTAAAAAACATGATGATAAGGCATTCTGTGCTGCCGAAGTTGACATGTGTAGAATTATGGAAAGTAATGGAATTGAAATGATACCTCAAGGATTCATCACTGGCGTTTCTGGTGGGATTCTAAACGAATGCCTAATACGGAAGATTAGAGGTGTCGCACTATTAGTAAAAGCAGATGAAACTTTGCCAGATTCACTTGCTTCCGTGACATTAATTGACGCAGTTAACAAAACATATGGAATGAAAGTAGATACAAGTGAATTGAAGAAGCAGGAAAAACAGATTGGTACTGACCTTAAAGAACTCTCTGACCAATATTCTGAACATAAAAAACTTGATTCAAATATGTACATGTGATGGAGATAATATGGTAATTACATACAAAAAAGCAGGTGTTGACATATCTCAAATCAAGAAAAGTCAGAAGGTGATTGGGCAGTTAATTGCGTCCACGCATAAATTACAAAAACAAGTAAAGATGAAACATGGATTCGGTCATTATGCTGGGATTGTTGAGATTCCTGGTGGAAAGTTATTAGCCACACACACTGTTGGTGTTGGAACCAAAGTAATCATCGCAACTATGATGAAAAAATTTGATACTATTGGAATTGACTGTGTTGCAATGAATGTAAATGATATAATTTGCATTGGTGCAACCCCAATTTCATTTGTAGATTACATAGCCGCCAATACAAATGACCAAAGAATTTTCAAACAAATTGTCTCTGGACTTGTGAAGGGTGCAAAAAAATCATCAGTTCCAATTGTTGGTGGTGAAACTGCTATCATGCCTGACTTAATTTCTGGTAAAGGATTTGGATTTGATCTTGCAGGAATGGTTGTAGGGATACTTTCTAAAAAAGAGATGGTGTTGGGAAATAAAATAAAACCAAACGATGTAATTATTGGAATTAAAAGTTCAGGGTTACATTCAAAC
>CAZIHG010000044.1:0-3395 GCA_964539205.1 uncultured Candidatus Nitrosopelagicus sp. | reverse complement strand
CCACCAATGAATGGGTATTTACTATTAGCAGACCAAGCCGATAAAATTGTAATTATTGGAAAGAATCCAATTACTGCAAATACAGCTATTAAACCGACATCCAAATCTGCAACAACCCAACCACCTGGTGCGACAGGAATTAACGAAACAAATGCAGCTGCAGTGCCTACAAACAAAATTGGTGCAACCCAAAATAATGGCTTATCTGCTTTTGCAGGTATGATAATCTCTTTTGAAATTAGTTTAAGACCATCTGCTGCCAGTTGTAATATACCCTCAATCTTTCCACAATAAAATGGACCTACTCTCAACTGAAGTTTTGCAAGCATTTTTCTTTCTACGAAAATAGTTCCAGCTGCAATCAATGCTGCAAATCCAAACCCAGGGAATGCTGCAATTCTAAACAAATCAGAATGTATTAATGATTTAACAAGAGGAATTGCCATGTCGGGATGAAATAGCCAAGTGAACGCAAGAAATGCTGTCAATAACTCTCCTTCAATTACTGGCAGATCCATATAGAATAATACAATCTGAATTGCAGGAATTGCAATTAGTGTTACAAGAATAATTATCCAAAATATATTATCAATAATTGATTTCAGAAAATATCCTAAACGGAATTTTGGTGCAATAACTGACATTTATCGGTCTGCCTCCACTGGCCAGTAATTAAGACTCCAATAAACTGCTGGCATGTTTCCAAGTTTTTCGCCCTTTAACAAATATGGTAAAGCAATAAGATTTCTAAATGAACCAGGACTAATTTTTAATCGATATGGTTGTGGTTGACTTTTTGAAATAATATGCATACCTGCAGCGCCTCTACCGGATTCAACACGACGGAATACTTCATCATCACCGCCTTTTGGATTTGGTTTTAGTTTTGTTCTTATGGAACCTGATTTTGGCATCTTCTCAAGTGCCTGACGTATGATATTACAGCTTTCAAGCATGTCAAGCCATGGAACTTTTGAGCGAGCGTAAGAATCACCTTCTTTTAGTACATTAGTATGAACGTCTAGTTCATCATAAACATCATATGGTTCCTTTATTCGTATATCGAAATCAACTCCACTTGCACGTAAAACAGAACCGGTTGTTCCAAGTCTTATTGCATCATTTGTTGAAAGAACTCCTGCATCCTCAGTTCTAGCCTTTAAAATTGGATTGTCATAGAAAATATCAGCATATTCTTTGATTCTTTTTTCAAAATAATTTACTTGTCTTAAGCAAACTTCTTCAAAATTTGGTGGTACATCATTACGAATACCACCAGGAATAAAATATGAGTGAGTCACTCTAGCACCAGTCATTTTCTCTAATAGATCAATGAGTAATTCTCTGTCACCAGCAGGCCACATGAACATTGTAGAATGACCAAGAAATATTCCATAGATGGCAAGCCAATATTGTGTATACACGCATCGGTTTAGCTCAGCTGCAATCACCCTGATGTATTTTGCACGTTCAGGTACTTCTATCCCAACAAGATCTTCTACACCTAAAACATATGGATATAATATATTACATGAATCATGGATTACTGGGCGCTCTAAGTGTGGAATGTTTAATACATAATTTCTTACTTCTGCCATCTTTTCTTCTCCTCTGTGTACATAACCAGGATCAGGATCGGCGTCAACGATGTAATCGCCATCAATTTTGACTATGAGTCTCATGTGACCAGAACCTGGATGTTGAGGACCAACATTTAGAGTCATTATTCTGTCATCAACTTTTTCAAGTTGTAATCCAGGAGGCATATTTTCTTTTGATTCTGGTATTAATTGTTCAGTCATTTTATCTACCTTTTAATTTAAAGTCCTTTCTCATTGGAGGAATATCTGCCCAATCTTCTGGAAGTAATAATCTCCTGTTATCCGGATGACCATCAAAGTAAACCCCTAACATTTCAAAACATTCTCGCTCATGAAATTCTACGCTATAGAAAATATCTCTTAGACTAGGAAGTTTGGTGGAATCATTTCCTGGAATTGGTTCATCTTCTCTTGATGCCCGTGTTGATAAAGCCAAAATTTGTTTTGAATATCGATTATCTGTATAAGATCCTAAGTGATATGTCACTTCAATCTCTTTTTCCTCTGGAAAATCAGTTCCAGTGACAGATTCAGCATGATCAAATGGTGTTTTATCATTGATAAATTTTGCAACATCTAAAATTTTTTCTTTCTTTACATTTAGTTTAGTTCTGGTCTCTTTTATGAAAGCAACATCAACATCGTCTGGAAATTCATTTGTAATTATATCAATGAAACCTTTTTCAAAAACTGGTGCAGTTGGCTCATCTGTCTCTGATTTTACTGGAGCTGGTTTTTCTGGTTGAGTGTTTGTAGATTCTTTTTTCTCTTCTTTAGGTGGAGAATCTTTATTTTCAGAAGAACTCATTTTTGTAACCTATCTAGCCTTCATCCTTTTGATTTTTTCTTGTAGTAACATACATCCTTGTATGAGGGTTTCAGGTCTAGGAGGACAGCCAGGAACATATACGTCTACTGGTAGTACACCATCAATTCCTGGTAGTACGTTGTATGAATCAAAGTACAAACCACCAGTAATTGCACATGCACCCATAGCAATAACGTATTTTGGATCTGGCATTTGATCATAAACCAGCCTAAGTCTTGGTGCCATCTTTCTTGTTATAGTTCCTTGTACAACAACTAGATCACACTGACGAAGTGAACCAAAGGCTTCGATTATACCGAATCGTTCAACGTCGTATCGTGGACCAGAAGCTGCACCAAACTCAACACTACAACATGCAGTTTCTATGTGTACTGGCCAAAGAGACCATAGTCTACCCCAATCAAGTGCATAACCCAAAGGTTGATCAATTGCTTTGTATAGAATGTCCCCAAGTTTTCCAACAAACACGTTTGCATTTTGTGGTGTTATTAATTCCTTTAACAATTTGGTGCCTCTCCTTGTATGTTTATCTCAGTAGTATTTAGAATTACCATATGTTTTTCCTCCTTGATTGATATAATGCAAATTCCATTGCAGCAAACATAACTCCTAGAAATGCAATTATTGGTAAAGTTGCAGTTCTTGGCATATCTAAAATTGTACTTCCCCAAGCATATAGAAAAATTGCCATAACATCAAAAATTACAAACATCAAAACATACGCATAATATTGCATCATGAAATGAGTTCGTCCAGCGCCTGATGGGACTTGACCACATTCCATAGGGAGTGTTTTTACTGGATTTGGTCTTTTCTTATTTTCCGGTGAAATCATTCTAGAAATCAAAAGAGCTGGTGCCACTGCAGCACATGCAAAACCAAACATCAGCAAAACATTACTGTAGGATGCTACACTCTCGCCAACCAAGTTAGCACGACTCCATGCGCAGAAAATATAAAGCTAT
>CAZIHG010000043.1:0-12560 GCA_964539205.1 uncultured Candidatus Nitrosopelagicus sp. | reverse complement strand
TTAACAGTTCATCACATGTTCCTGATACGGCATAAGCCTCAGGCATTACTAGCTGTAAGCCACCCATTCTATCTATTGCTGCATAAGCATCGACTTTGTAGTCAGATGAATATACATCGGATGAGTTGGCTGTAAAGCTTTGTCCGAATAGTGCGCCAGCCATAACTGCTACTGCAGTTACGGTCATTATTGTTGAATAACGTCTATTCATTGTTATTCGATGATTAAACTAGAGTATATAATACTAACTGGATTTTGATTCTAGTACTATAATTAGATCGATAGAAATACTTGATCTAAAAGGATAAGATTTAAAAATAAATTCAATTTTTATTGGTGAATCACTTAAACTATACGTGAAGTTGAGAACTGACCAAGATTCACTTGGATCAATCAAAATACCATCTGATGCATTTTATGGTCCATTTACTGCTAGGGCAATAAAACAATATCATGTCACCAATCAAACTGGACACCCAAATCTCATAAAGTCATTTGTGATGATCAAACGATCTGCTGCAATTGCAAACATGAAAGCAAAAGCAATTAGCAAAAAACAAGGAACTGCAATTGTTAATGCATGTGATAGAATCCTTGCGGGAAAATACCATGATCAATTTGTTGTAGACATGATAAACTCTGGTGCAGGTACTGCATTCAACATGAATGTGAACGAAGTGATAGCAAACGTTGCACTCAAAGTTTTAGGAAAAAAACAGGGACAGTATAAGTTTCTTCATCCAAATGATCATGTAAACATGTCACAATCAAGTAATGACACATATCCAACTGCAATGCATATGTCAATTCTTTTTGCATTAAAAGATCTTATTCCAATAATTGATAAACTGATAAAAGCACTTGATAAAAAAGCAAAGAAGTTTTCCAAGTATAAAAAAATTGGGAGAACACACTTGATGGATGCACTTCCAGTGACACTTGGTAGTGAATTTACCGCATATGTGACATCCCTTTCAAATACACGTGATCAAATCATTTCATCACAAAAACAATTACAAAGCATTGCACTTGGTGGTACTGCAGTAGGAACTGGTGCGAATACCCCAAGAGGTTATAGAAAAATTGTCATAACAGAACTTGGAAAAATTTCAAAGCTTTCATTGCAACCTCAAAAAGATATGCAATATGCATTACAAAGTAAATTTCCAGTTGTTAATGCTTCATCAGCATTAAAGAACTTTGCAATAGAGCTTGGAAAAATTTCAAGTGATATTAGACTTATGGCGTCTGGTCCAGTTGCAGGATTATCAGAGATTGGAATACCTGCAGTGCATGCAGGTTCATCAATCATGCCAGGTAAAGTAAACCCATCACTTGCAGAATGTATGAACATGATTTGCTTTAGTGTACTTGGAAATGACACAACTGTTTCATTCTCTGCTCATGCAGGACAGTTTGAACTTAATGTAATGCTTCCTGTAATGCTTAAAGCAGTTTTAGATTCAACTGACATGTTAACAAATTTCATACCAGTATTTTCAGATAATCTAATAGATGGACTTACAGCAAATCAAACAAAACTTCGGCAAAACATTGAAAATAGTCCAGTCATAGTGACACTACTTGCACCAAAAATTGGATATCTAAAATCTGCTGAACTCTTCAAAGAATCCCTCAAATCAGGTAAAACAATTCGAGAATTAGTTATATCCAAAAAGTTACTCACAAATAAGGAAGTAAATTCACTATTAGGATAACATGGCAAAAATTTGGGTGGAGGCATATGGATGCTCTGCTAGCTTTTCAGATTCAGAAATGATTTCTGGGTTGATACTTAATGGTGGTCATACACTAGCAGAAAGTTCACATGATTCTGATCTAAATCTCATAGTGACTTGTTCTGTGAAAGATGCCACTGCAAATAAAATGGTACACAGAATCAAAGAATCAAATTCAAAACCACTCGTAGTTGCAGGCTGTCTGCCAAAAGCTGAACAGAAAACAGTTGAAAAATTTGCAGAAAATGCTAGTTTATTGGGTCCAAACTCTATTGGCAAAACACTGGAAGTAATTAGATCAACACTTGATGGAAAAAAAGTAGTTGAATTGCAGGATTCAGACATTAGAAAAGTTGGATTACCAAAAATACGACTAAATCCAGCTATTGGAATAGTAGAGATTGCAAGTGGATGTATGAGTGAATGTACATTCTGCCAGACCAAATTAGCAAAAGGTGATTTACAGAGTTATAGAATTGGAGATATTGTAAGGCAGGTTAACACCGAACTTTCAGATGGCTGTAGTGAGATTTGGCTTACATCAACTGATAATGGTTGTTATGGATTTGATATAGATACTAATTTACCAGAGATGATAAATTCTGTATCCGATATACCTGAAAAATTCTTTATTCGTGTTGGTATGATGAATCCAATGTATATGCCAAGGATTAGAAATGAACTACTAAAATCGTTTGAGAGTAACAAGATCTTCAAATTCCTACATATACCTGTTCAAAGTGGAAGTGACAAAGTTCTAAATGACATGAAACGTGGTCATACCGCCAAAACTTTTAGAGATACAGTGGAAAAATTTAGGAATAAATTTCCAAACTTTTCAATTTCGACTGATATTATAGTTGGATTTCCAACAGAAACAGAAGACGATTTTAACATGACTTTGAATTTATTGGAAGAAACTAGACCAGACATTGTTAATCTTTCAAGATATAGTCAAAGACCAGGCACCGATGCTGCGGAAATGGTTCAGATTGATGTTTCAGAAGTAAAGAAAAGAAGTAAGATTGCATATGAGCGTATTTCCAAAATATCTAAAGAAATCAATCAGAGTTGGATAGGTTGGGAAGGACAAGTGATGTTTGACGAAGAGTATGAGGAACAGGTTAGGGGTAGAAACTTTGCCTACAAACCAATCTTTGTTAATGAACGACCAAAAATTGGACAAATTTCATCAGTGAGAATTACAGATGCAACAACACATGGCTTAATCGGTAAAATTTTGAGCTAAAAATTTTAGATCGGAATTCTAATCAAAACTAAGTAAAGAGTTTTTTATCGGAATTTGTGATATTGTACATGACTTTTGAAGTAACTGAGCCTATACTCATAATTGGGCTTGGTGGCGCAGGCTCAAGACTAGCAATCGAAGTAGACAAATCACTAGGTATCGATTGTATGTGTATCAGCAACGATAAGAAAGATCTTCAGACAAGTAACTCTATTGAAATTTCTACAAAGTCGATAATCAATCCATCAGTGCAGCTAATTAGAGGATGTGCGCTTGATTACCATGAACAAATTTCTCAATACATCTCCAGATACAATACTGTTATAATTATGGCAAACCTAGCTGGAAAATCTGGTGCTGCACTATCACCAACTGTTTCTTCAATTTGTAAAGAGCAAAACAAAAATGTATTGTCATTTGCAATTATGCCATTTAAATTTGAAAAAGATAGAATTTTCCAATCTGGTGTATCGCTAAAAAGACTTAGAACAAATTCAGACTGTGCAATTATAATAGATAATGATGCATTACTTGATAGTAATCCAGATCTTACTCCAGAAACATGTTATGATATTACAAATAAAGCAATACAATGCCTTATTACATCAATAAAATCATCTCCACTTCCTGATGATGCTAACATTTTATCGACCAGCAAAAATGTTGTTGACATTGAAACATCATTAAAAGATTCAATGCGAATGCTTTACGAGGATGCCGCACCAGATAGCATAAAACGTTCAATGCTATACGTGTATGGTGGTAGTAAAATTCCGGTTGGAGTTCTCAACTCTATTTCTAATATAGTTGATGGAGTATTTGACGATGATAACACACATGTTGATATGACATCATCTGAAAATACAAATGTTGTAATGCTTAGTACAATCAAAGGTGAAACACACTTTGACAAATATGACCCACTTTGTATGATCTCAAAGGAAAAAACAATTGATTGGGATGAACCTGAGTGTAGTATTGATTGTCAGTTGGATATTCCACAATTAGAATAATTATTCAGATTTCTTTTTAGTTTTTGGTTTATCTTCTTTCTTTGGTGCAGCTTTAGCTTTTGGTTTCTCTTCTTTCTTTGGTGCAGCTTTAGCTTTTGGTTTCTCTTCTGTCAGAGGTTTACCTTCTTCATCAAGTTTTTCACCAACATTAACTTCAATTACCTCTTCAGCCTTTTCTGGTTCAACATTTCCTTTGACTTCCGGTGTAGACTCCTTTTCTGGCATCTCATCTAATTCAACCTCATCCTGATATGGGGTGACCAGAATGAATCCTTCTTCAGTCTTTGTCATGCGAACTCGAATCTTTCGTGGTGGACTACGTACACCACGTGCCCAAATAATATGGCTTACTTCCTCATCAATTTTTACAGTATAGGTCTTCATATGATGCCTAGCAAATTCTTTTATCATATTGATAGCGCGGACAGCTCTATGTGTATTAGGGCTAAGTAGTACCTTACCTAATGGTATTGTATATACACGTTCAAGTTCTTGAGACAATTATCCAACCTCTACGTCAGTTGTTCGCCATTGTCTAGCCTTAGGGTTAGTTCTTACTGCTCTCTTTGTCTTGAGAATAACCCAAGCAGGAACTGCTGAGGCTTGCTTTGTTTTTTTGATTAACCTAATTTTTCTTGCTGAACTTTTGCGAGTTGCCATAAATGTTCAGGCATTAAAGCCTCTTTTTAAATCAAACTGGATTTTTGTCTATAATACAAAATATTCCGCGTCGGGATGATGAATTACAATAGCAGCAGTTGACTGTTCTGGAATTATTTGACCTGATTCTGTTAATTCCATACCTGATTTTTCACCATGTATTAGTTTCCAAACCAGATGATGTTGAGTGGTGTCAGGGCAGCTTGGATATCCCCAACTATATCTTAATCCACCTTTTTCAGTGATACCTAATTCTGTTTTTATTTTCTGATTAACCCATTCTGCCATAGCCTCTGCAGTTTCAACGGCAAGTCCGTGTAAATAATATGCATCGGTATACTTATCCTCTTTATCCCATTTTTCAATCAATTGCGCAGTCTTTGTTCCAACAGTCACTGATTGAAATGCAACAATATCATTTTCCGCAAAATAATCTGTCAAACAGAGATGCTTAGTTTTTGCAGAACGTGGAAAATCAAAAATAATTTCTTGACCATCATGGCTTTCAACAACTAATTTGTCCTTACGATTATGACATCTAAAATAGCCATAAACTGCTTGCGGTTCAAAGAGATTTTCGTCAATTACACGTTGTTTCCACTCCTCAAGAAGTTTTTCAGGATCATCTATTGAATCGGTTTGTGAATTTCCTCTAATACCCCAAGATAATTTGAAGAGTGATTTTTTATTAAGATGTAGCCAAATTTTATTTAGATCAAAATCTTTAGTTGTTAACCTAGTGACCGAATCAAGTTTTGTTGGGGTTGGAGGAGATACTGGTTTTACACCACTATGTGGTAAATCTCCAGGTTCAATTTTATCAGACACATTTTCTTCCCATTTTGACAGTTTTTCTTTCCAATCACTAATGAAATCATCTTTTTCTTCTGAAACAATCTTGTCCATTGTTTTCAAACCATCAAACATGGTTCCACAGTAAAACATTCCAGATTCATAAATTCCATCATGTTTTGCAATACGATTAATGTAATTACTGTTTATTGCAGCACCACCACAAAGAATTGGTACGTTAACATCAGTTTTTCTAGCATGTTCAACAAAGAATTGCATTTGTTTTGAAGTGGAAACTAGTAATGCCGATAAACCTACAGCATCCGGTTTAACTTCATTTATTTTTTCGACAAACTTTTGGAGTGGAACCTGTTTACCTAGATCGTGAACTGTATATCCATTATTTTCAAAAATTGTCTTTACAAGATTTTTTCCTATATCATGAACATCACCATATACAGTACCTAAGACAAGTGTTCCTTTGCTTGTACCCTCTTCTTTTAAGAGATATTTTTCTAATTCTTTTACTGCAGCCTTCATACATTCTGCAGATTTAAGAACAAATGGAAGTATTAATTCACCAGCGCCAAACTTATCTCCTACAATCTTCATAGCGGGTAGTAAATCATCATTTAATGTTTGAATTGCACCCTGATGAGTGACTTCCTTTCCAGCATTAATTGATAGAATACCATTATTTTCTTCCACTAAATCGTCATTTGATAGCTTTTCTGCAATTGCAGATACAACATCATTTTCTATTCCTTCTTTTAGACGATTTATGATTCTGAAATTTGCACGTTTTCCTGCTGGCCATAATGGATCAACATCAATTTTTTTTGTTTTCGATGCCGAATCTTTTGTGACATTTTCAAAATACGTGATTAATTCAGAAAGTGCATTTGGGTTTCTATTGAAGATCAGGTCCTCAACTATTTTCTTTTCTTTTTCATCAATTTCAGTGTATGGAGTGATTTCACGTGCATTTACAATTGCACTATCAAGACCATTTTGTACAGCGTGGTACAAGAATACAGAATTTAATGCACGTCTTGCTTGTGGAACTAGGCCGAAGCTAATATTACTTAGACCTAAAGTGGTAAATGAAGTTGGAAATCTTTCTTTAACTAGTTTAATTCCATCCAGTGTGTTTTTTCCTGCATCACGAAATTCTTCTTCACCAGTTGCCAATGTGAAAGTTAGAACATCAAAGATGAAGTGTTCTGGTCGTAGACCATATTTTTTTCCTGATTCATACAATAGTTCTGCAGTCTCAACTTTCTGTATTGGGGTTTTTGCCATTCCATCAGGACCAATACATAGTGCAATTGCAGGAACACCGTATTTCGCCATCAACGGAGCTAGTTTTTTGAAACGACTTCCATCACCCTCTAGGTTAATAGAATTTATGATTGGTTTACCTGGAATTTGTTGAATAGCAGATTCAATTACATCAGGATCTGTAGAATCTATAACAAGTGGTGCATCTATTTCCAGGCTCAAACTTTTGACTAGTTTTAACATGAATTGTTTTTCATCAGATCGTTCCGTAGTTGCAACACACACATCAATACAATGTGCACCGTCCTCTACTTGATTTCTTGCAAGATCAACTAAACCATCAAAGTCATCACTTAGAACCAACTGTTTTGCCTTCTTAGAGCCCTGTGTGTTTAATCGTTCACCAATGATTAGAGGTCCAACTTCCTGTTTAAGGTCAACCGATTTTATTGCAGAGCTAACTCTAGCCTTCATGTGTATTTTAAGTAAAATTTTTTCTAAATACTTATCTCATCAATCTTTCTTTTGTTGGTCAATAATTTTTCTTAGTTGCATAATATGGTCAGAATTTGTGCCACAACAACCACCAATTATGTTAATTTGAGGATATTCTTTGATGAATGAATCTAACGCTGTAGCCATTTTTTCTGGAGTCATCTTATAAACTGCTTGACCACCCTCGTTTTCTGGCATTCCAGCATTTGGGACTACCAATATAGGCTTGTGTTTTTGATCATTTAACCATTGAATACTTGGTTCCATTTCAATTGGACCCGTAGAGCAATTTAGACCAAAAATATCAATTCCCATCTCAGAGATTGTTGTATATGCAGACTGAACGTTTGTTCCAAGAAGCATTTTTCCATATTGATCTAAGGTGACGTTTGAGATCAGTGTCACTTTTTTTCCAGTTTTTTCCATTGCCATATGCGATGCTTCAATTGCTAATTTGACTTCAAGTATATCCTGACTCGTCTCAATAAGTAACGCATCAACAGTTCCTTGAATCAATCCTTCTGCCTGTAGTTCAAAGGCTTCACGTATCTCAGGAAGTGTTTTTTGTCCAAGATCTGCATCATTAGAACTAGGAAGATATCCTGTAGGGCCCATTGAGCCTATAACAAACCTCTGTCTATCAGTAAATTCATCACATACACTTCTTGCGAGTTCTGCATTTTTCTGGTTAAGTTCTATAGTTTGAGAGCCGAAACCATATTCATCCAATTTAATTTTATTAGAACCAAAAGTGTTTGTTTCTATACAATCTGCACCTGCAAGAAGATACTTTCTATGTATTTCTTTAATCCAGTCTGGTCTAGTAGTAGATAATCCATCATTGAATCCATCTTTGCCATCTGGAAAGTCTTCTGATTTAGGATTTAGTTTTTGGATTTCTGTTCCCATTGCGCCATCAAATAATAAAACCCGTTTTTCCAATGCATCTGAAAAAGTCTCTTTTGTCAATTTTGTAATCTTGTTAGAAACTCTAGCGCTCCTTTAAAATCATTCGGTGACGTTAATAGAACATCACCTGTAATTTCTTCTATCTTTAATATAAAATCAGAGAAGTTATCCTTATAATTTGACCAATCAAGATTAAGAAATTCTGCCGAGTGTGAATTTTTTTCGGATGGAAAAAGTATGCATGGGATAATCTTAAAGCCTTTTGGTGATAAATAATCTGAAATTCTTTGTGCTTGTGATACATTGTGTATTACTTGTGTTACAAAACCTGTTGGCTTGGCATTAACTTTTTTAGAAATTTTCTCAAAGTCTGGTTTGCTTGGAAGTGAAAGAAAAATTTCAGTTTGCTTGTGATATTCTAAATCATTTAGATGTTCAACGGCTCGACTTGGAATTATACCTGAATTATGGTCAGAATTTTTTGAAGGATCACCCATTAGAACTAGTATACCATCAAGATTTGCTTCAATAGATGCCTTAGTAATATCAGAAATTTGCTCTAATGTTTTGTCTATTACACGCAAACTTATGGTGATAGTAAGTTCTGGTATTTGCTGTTTTGATTCTGTAGCAATTATGATAGGTGATATTCTCTCAATTCCTAATACGGAATCAGTTAGATGTATCCCATCACATACATCACTGACTTGTTTAATTCTTGAATTAAGTATCTCAAGTCTCTCGGTATTATCAGATATCTTTGGTGGATTAATCTCGTATCTTATCGCCATATCACACTTGTTTGATAACTCGATTAAAACTTCTCTATTTTTGAATTATTTTACTGAACTCATTAATAGAGTAAAAGAACGTTTTTTCATCAGATTCCTGCTTAGCAAACTCTATCATTCCACATAGATTAAGATAATCTAGTATCGAGTCAAAGTCTTTGATTTTGTTTTTTCTTATGATTTGAAGAGTTTCAATGCTAGTAAGCTCTTTGTCAAGACCAAATTGATGTGAATAATAAAATCTAATGGCATAACCAAATTTCTCATGAGCATCTTTGTACATTTTCTGATTATACAATGTTTTTGCATCTGATAATATTTCGTTTGTAGTATCAACATAGTTAGTTATTGGCTGATTATCTACAGTAATTTGTTGAACGTGTGGGTGAATGGTTTTGTTTTTCTTACTAGTAAATTTTTTCAAAAGTATTATTCCCAGTACAACAAGTAACGATATGACAAGAATTATCCACAGATAATCTAATGATACTTCTGCTTCATGTTTTACTATCTCAACATTTGTAATCTCACCATTAACATAACTTGCAATAATTTTTGAACTTTCATCATCATTTTCATATGGAACATCTATCTCTATGTCATCATCTTCAATTGTAGTAAATATTGGTTCTTGTTGAATTAGTCCTTCATTTGATAACTGTGTATCATATAATTGAAAATCTTTATTCTGTTGTAACTTTTGTAGTATTTCTTCGTTTTTCATAATCTCATTCATTATTTCTTCTCTCAAACCAGCAGTATTTTGATCAACTAAGTTAGGCCCCTGGTTTGGCATTAATGCTGAATCTGGATATCCTGCAGCTTGCTGATAGTTTTGTAAGAGTTGCTGAGCATCTTGAAGTAACTGAGTTTGCTGTTGCAATTGTTGTTGAGATTGTTGTTGAGATTGTTGTTGAGATTGCTGATCTCCAGATTGTTGACTGCCTTGTTGTTGACTTTGTGATTGCATGCGTAATTCCTGTAATTCAGCAACTCTCTCATATTTTGGATTTGCAATGATACTTATTTCATCACATACAAAATCAATAGATTGGGAAAAATTGGTGTTTGCACCATCATCAAGTAGTAATTCATATTTCTTAATGTAAATTTCTTCATCATCATTATTATCTGGATTTTTGAAATCAATAGACGCTTGAAGCATTGTATAACGATTCAAATCATCCAAGTTCAATGGTTGATATGGAATTAACATAACCTGCTGTGGATAAATTGTCATAGGATCACAGACTAAATCAACTAGATCAGCGTCGGCACTTAGATAACTAGAAACTGTGACTGTGACTGGGCTTCCATAATTATTGGCGATTTGATGCTGCATGAAGATTGAATTAGAATTCAGAGGTAGGATAAATCCAGATTCTATGTTTAGGAATTCGTCTGACATCAAAACCGGAACTCCACCTCCTGCATCAGCATGTTGCAAACCTGTTGTAGTTAGAAGTGCTGAACAAATACAAATTACAAAAAGATTGCTAGATATCACTATACTACTATTTTGTACTTACCGTATATAATGTAGATATTAGTTGCGAGTAAAATCCCTGATGCAATAAACATCCAATCCTTTATGCTAACTTGTTCTTCCTCTCGATCAATTTCACTACTAATCTGACTAAAAATATCATCCAGACTGGTATTGTCTACTGACTTGTAGTACTTACCGTCTGCTGAATTCGCAATACGAATTAATTCCTCTTCATTTAGTTCTGCAAAAAATGGATTACCATAAATATTTGTGCCAAGAAAAACTGGTTCTTCAGAACCCATACCTATTGTATGGATTTGAATCTTCTTTTGCTTTGCATACTGTATTGCCTGATCAGGCGATACTACTCCAGCATTATGATCACCATCACTAAGTAGAATAACAACTTTTTTCTTGTTAGGTATAGAATTTGCCATATCAACACCTAAAACAAGACCATCACCTATTGCGGTAGCACCATCCCTCTGGCGAATTGCATTTATGTCATCTAAAGTCTTGGTCTTAAATGGAGTAAGGTATGAAACTGTAGTCGCACCAGATTCAAAAAGTACTACTCCTGCATGATCATTTGGTTCTAGACTGTCTATTAGAATTGTTGCAGCTCTTTTAGCTGCTTCTAGTCTAGTTGGCTGGTAGTCATCTGCACGCATACTACCTGAACCATCTAATACCAAAACAACGTTAACACCTTCATGTACATTTTCTAATTGGAGTCTAGGATCTGCTAAACCGACTATGATGAATCCAACTGCACATATAATTAGTATAAATGGTAAATGTTTTCTATATTGAAATCCAGTCTTTACTGATTTTTTTATTAATTGTAAATTACTAAACTTAAGCGAATCTGTTTTTTTGGTTTTTGTATAATGTCTATAGAGATAGTAAAATCCAGGCAGTAACAACAGGCAAATCAAGACATATGAATATCCAAATTCCATATCGTTCACCTATACCTCATTCGGCGGTTAAAAAATTTCCTGAGTGTTAGTTCAAATGGTTCCTTATCTGAAACACCAATCATTTCTACTTTCAAATTTCGTATTTCTTTTGAAATTATTTCTGATTCATGTTGTACATTGCTTTGAAAATCTTTTTGAAATGCTTCATTAGATGTATTAACCATTGTTTGTTCTCCTGTTTCTATATCTTCGAGCATTACGTATCCGATATTTGGAATCTCGACTTCACGTATGTCAGAAAGATTTACAAGAATAATATCATGTCTGCTTTTTAGAAATTTTAGAGGTTTCAAAAATGATGATGAGATATAGTCAGATATCACAAATATGACAGAATGTTGTTTGAGAATATTGTGAACTTGAGACAGTGAATTGTTAATGTCAGTTTGTTTGCTTTCTGGCTGATGGATTATTAGTTCTCTCAGTAGCTTAAGGCTATGTTTGCGTCCTTTTTTAGCAGGAATGAATCGTTCTAATTTATCTGTAAATATTCCTAATCCAATATTATCATTATTTTTCATAGCTGAAAAAATAATTGATGCTGCAACTTCTGAACCTAATGATTTTTTACTTTTCTGAAAACCAAATTCATTACTTGCAGAATAGTCAAAGAGGACATATACATACAGATCTCTTTCTTCAACGAATTCTTTCACATGAAGTTTTTTTGTACGTGCAGTTACGTTCCAGTCAATTCTTCGTATATCATCACCCATAGTATACTCACGGACTTCCGAAAATTCTATACCACGACCACGAATTTTTGATTTGTAACTGCCAGATACAACACCATCTACTAGTCCTTTTGTCTTTATTTCTAATTCTTTTACAGTTTTTAGAAGTTCTTTGATGTCAGACAATTGAAATCTATGGTGCTCTGACATTTTCTAAAATTTTATCAATTATCATGTCAGTATTACTCCCTTCAGCTTCAGCCTCAAATGTTAATGATATTCTATGGCGTAAAACATCTTGTGCAACTGCTTTGATATCTTCTGGTATTACTAATCCACGTCCTTTTAGAAGTGCAGTTGCCTTTCCAGTCATTATAAGCCATATAGATGCTCTTGGTGATGCCCCATATTCTATTATACCTTCAAGATCAATTCCATATTCGTTTGGATTACGTGTTGCGTCTACTATGCTTGCAACATATTCC
>CAZIHG010000042.1:0-2994 GCA_964539205.1 uncultured Candidatus Nitrosopelagicus sp. | reverse complement strand
TGCTCAGGCAAAGACATTCCTCAATTCTGAATTAATTATGATAAAGCAATTCATCACACATTATGGATTTAGTTATGGTTATGGTGACTTGGAATTATCAGATAAAGATAGAGAAGTTATTCATAATGATATTCAAAAAACATATGATGAAGTTTATGATCTAATTGAACAAGAAAAGAATGGAACCTTAAAGGGTACTAGGGGTATGACTACTAAAGAAACACTAGAAGCATATATTGTTAATAATTTAGGTAAAGCTAGAGATAGAGCAGCAAATACTGCAAATAGTTCTTTGGATGATAATAATGCTGGGAAAATTATGGCGACAACAGGAGCTAGAGGCTCATCACTAAATGTAGGTCAGATGGCTGGAGCATTAGGTCAACAAGCAAGACGAGGAAAACGCCTTGACAAGGGATATAACAATCGTGTTTTAGCTCACTTTACTCAACATGATGATGATCCTGATGCCCATGGATTTGTTAAATCAAATTATCGTGATGGTCTTTCCGCCTTAGAATTCTTTTTCCATGCAATGGGAGGAAGAGAGGGGCTAGTCGACACTGCAGTCAGAACACAACAAAGTGGATATATGCAAAGAAGACTGATTAATGCACTTGAACACATAAGGTTAGAATATGATGGAACCGTTAGAGACCCACATGGACACATAATTCAATTCTTATATGGTGAAGATGGAATTGATGTTGCAAAAAGTGATCATGGTGAAGCCTTTAACATCAATAGGTTGGTTGATGCACAACATATTGTAGATTCTGGAAAACAAGCAACTAAAGATGAAATAGAACCAATCTCTAAGAAATATACCAAGAGTTTCAATCCAAGACTTGAAGCTATTGTTTCTGAAGCATTAGAAAAATCAAAACTAAGTAAGGATGGCGTTGAAAAAGTAGCCAAGAAAGGTCTAGAATTATACAACAATGCCAAAGCAGAACCAGGACAGGCAGTGGGAATTGTGACTGCACAATCAATAGGCGAACCTGGTACTCAAATGACGCTTAGAACATTTCACTTTGCAGGAATTGCTGAACGTAATGTCACACTTGGACTTCCAAGATTAATCGAACTTGTTGATGCACGTAAAAAACCTGTCACACCAACTATGGATATTTATCTAAAAGGCGAAGCAAAGACTGATCTACCTACAGCAACTGAAATTGCAAAAAATATCTTACAAACTACAGTGAGTGATCTTATTGTAGGAGATGCAGATACTGATTATTCCACAAAAATTACGCTTAATCTAAACACCAAAAAATTACGTGTCAGAGGCTGTACAATAGATAATGTAATTCAAGCACTCGAATCAAACAAAAAATTCAAGGTTGAAAAACTAGGTGAAGTACTTACCTTGAATTTAGTTGATGAAGAAGCTGATGTACCAACTGTAATTGCTATAAGAAATAAAGTTATGAAAACTACTGTAAAGGGAGTACCAGACGTTAAACGTGTAACAATTGTTAAAATTGACGGTGAATGGGTAGTCCAAACAACAGGTTCCAATCTTGCCAAAGTTTTAGGCGTTGAAGGTATTGATCGAGATAATGTTAGAACAAACAACGTTTCTGAAATTGCTGAAACACTTGGAATTGAGGCTGCACGAAATGCACTAATTAATGAATTAAGTTCTACTCTAGAAGATCAAGGACTGGAGGTAGATCAAAGATATCTTATGCTAGTATCTGATTTGATGTGTCATAGAGGTTATATGCAACAAATAGGTCGTCATGGAATTGCAGGTACAAAAGATAGTGTTCTTGCACGTGCAGCATTTGAAATAACTGTTCCAACTATTGCAAGTGCTGCTAGAACAGGAGAAACTGAAGAGCTCAAAGGAATTACTGAAAATGTTATAGTTGGCAGCCAAATACCAATTGGAAGTGGAACAGTAGATCTCTATATGCAGGTTTCAAAGAAAAAAGGCTAGTCTAATTGGCAAAGAAAAAACCTAACGAAATAAAAAAATCTGATAATCCAAAAAGTTTTTCATCATTTTTAAAAAAGCGAGCACCAGTTTATCTTGGCATAATAGGATTATTCATGATCTTTGCGTATCCTGCACTTACTGAAAAAAACCTTGAGTCACTTTTAGCAGATGATTCGTTTGAGGGTAAAGAAAAGATTGCTATAGAGATGGTGAAATTCTACAAAGGTTCAAACGATAAAGGAATGACTATCTTACAAGTTATTGAAGAAAAGATTAATGAGAAATATCCTGATGAAAAAATCTTTGATGATGAAAAAACGTGGGCAGAATTTACTGCAGAAACAACAAATAATAATGAAATAGGCTACAATGTAGTTTTTCTCTTTAGTGTTGATAGTAAACAATCAATGAAGTATGAATGGATTGTAAATCTTGAAACTGGAGAAATACATCCAAAAGATGGCCCATCTAGAGTCATACTACAAATTGTTGATCACTATGACTAGTTCTTTAGGTATTAATTATCAAAAAATTCCATAACAATATGAAAACTAAACTTGGTGTAGAATTTGAGATTGATTTTGCACACACTCTACGTGGTCATCCAAAATGTGGAAAACCACACGGTCATACATCTAGAATAATTGTTGAGGTTGAGGGTGATGTAAAACAAGGTGATTCCTATCAAGATAATATGGTTATTGAATTTGATCAAATGAAAAAAACATGTTGGGAAACCATATCAGAATTAGATCAAAGAGATTTAAACGATCTTTTTGTTTTTCCATCTTCAGAGAATATAGAGGCTTGGATCTTTGAAAAACTTAAAGACAAGGTTCCAGTTTCCTCTATAAAATTTTTTGAAGGAACTAACAAGTATTGTGAAATAACAAAAGATTAATCATTAACACTATAGTAAATCATACGATCATTTTTTATACTAATCATAAAGCATTCATACATGAATCAAATAGTCTCTAAACTTGGAGCCATGATGCTTATTGGCGTTTTAATAACATCAGTTGGCACTACACAAGTATTTGCAG
>CAZIHG010000041.1:0-7181 GCA_964539205.1 uncultured Candidatus Nitrosopelagicus sp. | reverse complement strand
CGTAATGCAGAATTCCAAAAATTAATTTTTAGTGGAAGGTCTCTCCAACTTCTAATCCACTTGGCATACATTGTGTATGCTAATGTTTCAGACGTTGGACGTAGTGCAAGCTTGTCACCAATCTCACCATCGCCAGAATGTGTAACCCAAAACACTTCTGGATTAAAACCAGTAAAATGATCTTTCTCTTTTCCAAGGAGTGATTCTGGAATAAGTAAAGGCAGGAATCCATTCCTATGTCCTGTTGCAATTAGTTTAGAATCTAATGAGGCTTTCAATGATTCCCAGATTGAATATCCGTCTGGTCTCAGAACTATAAGGCCTTTCACTGGTGCATAATCCGCTAATTCTGCCTTGATCACAACCTGAGTATACCATTCACTAAAGTCATCGTTTTTCTTTACTGTAATTCCAGCTTCTTTTCCCATTAAATTTGACAGTATTTTTGGAATTATTTAGTCTTCTTTACTATTAATTTGTCTATAAAAGAAAAAAAATTAAACATATATTCGAAAAAAATTTGGCAATATCATGGTCACGCAGAATCTCTTAGAAATCGTTGAAAAAATTGTTGCATTAGACAATAATATGAGATTCGCATCAATAATCGACCTGAATGGAAACATCTTAGAGGGAATTATGAATGAAGGAAAGACTTCACTCGAGTCACAAAAACAAGAGGAGCATTTTTGTAAACAGGTTGCAAGAAGGAGAAAAATGAGAAAAGAGTTTGATAGGCAATTAGGTAAGGTTAGATATGTCCATGTTGAGCGTGAAAAAGTGACTCAATTTGCGGTTTACACCAAGCGAAAAATTGTTTTTGTAACATTGGAGCCTGAATTATCAATTCAACGTAAAATGAAGATTGTGAACAGCATAAAACGAATTACAGCAAATATCTAAAATTACAGTTTATCGCCTTTACACAAAACGTTTCCCATAACTCTACTTTGAAAATTCTTACAGACGAAGCATTGTATAAAATGTATCTCATTTTTTAATACAGGGCATTCAACATATTCTTGTTTCATTCTTTTGAGCATTTTTGGACTAACACCTTTGAGCTTTAATTTACCCTTTTCATCCATCATTCCTGAAGATTTCAGTTCTTCTTTTACATCATCAGGGAGTTTTTGCCTTCCTTCTCTCTGCTTTACTTCAACTTCGTATTTATGTTCTAATTCTTCCGCCATTTGCTTGATAAACTAATAATTAATGTGGCTTGATTTAATACTAGCTATTGTAGATCGATAAATTAACTTTCAACTTTTATATGATTGCCTTTTTGTTTTCAAAATAGAATACAATTGTTAGCAATTTTTGATGTTGAGGGCGTCTTGTATGACGCAGAATTTTTACCAGTTCTTGCTGAGAAAATAAATAAAGAAAACGAAATTTGGGATATAACTAAAAAAGGAATTCAGGGTTTGATTAATTGGGAAGACGGCTTGACGAAACGAGTGGATCTATTAAAAGGAATTAGTTATGAAACATGTATTGAAGTTGCAAATTCTCTACCAATCATGAGTGGTGCAAAAGAAACATGTTCAGCATTAAAGCAAGCAGGATGGAAAATTTTGGCAGTATCAGGTGGGTTCACCATAATGACTGATAGGCTTCTAAAAGAACTTCATCTTGATTATGTGTTTTCAAATGAATTACTATTCAAAGACGGTAAATTAGACGGTGTAGAAATTCATGTTGATTCTGATAAAGCAAAATCTGCAAAAATCAAAATTGATGAGTGGGGCATAAAACAAGACGACATAACAGTAATTGTAGATGGCGCAAATGATGTAAAACTGTTTGATATTTGTAATCTAGGAATAGCATATAGAGCTCAAGATTTGGTAAAAGATTTAGCCACAGTTAGTTTGGAAGAAAAAGACCTTTCAAAGATAATTCCTATCATTAATAATCATTTCAAACTCGAAATTCCATTACAAATAGCCTAGTCTTAGTATTTTTGAAAAAACTAAATTATATGATTATTTTTTAAATTTAGAATATGACAATCCAAATTAATCCAGTAAAATTCAAGATGGATATAAAACCAAATGATGATATCACAGAAATGATATTGTCATCAAGTAAGAAGTCAATTGATGATGGTGATATAATCGTTATATCTCAAAAAATTATTTCAAAGCAAGAAGGACGGGTGATAAATCTTAATTCTGTTATTCCATCTGAACTTTCAGTTGGAATTGCATCGGCATATGAGAAAGATCCTAAACTTGTTGAGACTATTTTATCAGAGTCAAAAAGAATTGTAAGGATGGAGCATGGTGTGATAATTGTTGAAACTAATAATAATTTTATTTGTGCTAATGCAGGAGTTGATGAAAGTAATGTTGAAAAAGGATATGCAACATTATTACCTGTTAATCCAGATAGATCTGCAAAAAGAATAAGAGATGACATACTGCAAATCACTGGAAAAAATATCGCTGTAATAATATCTGACACATTTGGTCGACCATTCAGACTTGGTCAAACAGATCATGCAATTGGTATTGCTGGAATTGAATCAATAAGAAACTTTGAAGGCAAACCTGATATGTTTGGAAAAATTATGCGTGTAACTGCTATAGCAATTGTTGATGAATTATGTTCAGCAGCTGAATTAGCGATGGGAAAAACTGACAGGTGCCCTGTAGTGATAATAAAAAACTATGAATTTGAATCAAAAAATGATACTATTAATTCAATCATACGTGATAAAAAAGAAGATTTGTTTAGATGATTTTTAGTTTAATTTTTAGATCAGTTAATTAATTCAAGGCAAGTAATAACTATAGGTATGAGCAATCTTCGAACTGAACTTCATTGTCATAACATATACTCAAATGATCATTTAGGTGATCTGGAGCCACCATTTGATTGTGATGTAAGTATATCTGCACAGTTAGAACAATCACTCAAAGCAGATCTAGACGTATTGTTCGTAACAAATCATAACACATTGAATGGATACAAACAGATGCTAGAGTATAAGGACAACCATCATAAATTTTCAAATCTAAAAATTTATCCTGCAGAAGAAGTCACAACTGATAAAGAGGCACATGTATTAGTTTATGGTATTTCTGAAGAGATTAAATCAAATCAAACATTAGATGAGATACTAGACGCCGCAAAGTCACAAGGGGCAGTATCAGTTGCCCCTCACCCATTCAGTCTAATAGATGCCTTACGTGAGGATTCTCTAAAATGTGATCTGTTTGAGGTTTTTAATAGTTCAAACATAGATATATTCTCAAATAAGAAAGCAGCGATTTTTGCACAAGAAAATAATCTTGATGTCGTAGCAGGAAGTGATTCACATATTGTTTCTACAATTGGAAGATGTACAAATTTAATTGAATCTGAAAATACACTTGATGATATAATTTCAGCATTAAGAAAAAAAAGAATTTCAATTGAAAATACAGACTATGTATCACGAAATGAAGTCTTAAAACACATACAATACAAAATAGAAAATTCAAAGGAGTATATTGATTCGTATGTCAGACAGTTTTACCCAAATTACTTTTCATTATTTAATATCTCATACAAATTCTATATGTATACTAGAAAAAATTATGTTTGGGATCTGGCATTCAGACTCGCAATATATGGTTTAAAAAGAATTTCATACAAAATAAATTTTGAAGGATGTGATCCATATGCATTTCGAACAAGAGACATACCAACCATAACAAAGATGATTTTTTGAATAGGCATAGCTAAAAAAACTAGTTTTTTATACCAACAAATTAGATTTTTCATGAGTGGTTGAAATTTCAGAATCAGATAAAACATTAGATGTCAGAGGATTGTATTGTCCCTCTCCTGTAATGCAAACAGTAGTTGAGCTTGCAAAAATGCAGGTGGGTCAAATTCTTGTGGTTCTGGCTGATGATCCTGCAGCTGAAGATGACATAAGTGATATGTGTCGCACACGTGGTCATGAACTTGTAGAGCTGAAAAAAGATGGTAGTGATCTAGAATTTATTATAAAAAAAATTAGATGATTCTATTTGTGTTCAGATAAATATTTGTCAACATCAATTGCTGCCATACATCCATATCCTGCGGCAGTAACTGCTTGTCTATATCTATGATCGTGTACATCACCTGCTGAAAAAACCCCATCAACACTTGTTTGAGTATTTTCATTGAGTATTATGTATCCATTTTCATCTAAATTTAGTTGATCATTGAATAATGATGTGTTGGGTTCATGGCCAATAGCAACAAAAACCCCAGCAAGATCAATACAAGTTTCCTTATCAGTTTTTGTGTCTTTTAGAATAACCTGTTGTACCTTTTGGTCACCTTTAATATCCAAAATTATACTATTCCAGTGAACATTAATTTTTTTATTGTTTAGTGCTCGTTCTTGCATTATTTTGCTAGCACGAAATTCATCTCTACGATGTATGATATGAACTTTCGAAGCAAATTTTGTAAGAAATGTTGCTTCTTCCATGCATGAATCCCCACCACCAACTACTGCTAGTTCTTGGTCGCGAAAGAATGCGCCATCACATGTAGCGCAGTATGATACCCCTTTTCCTGCAAAGACTTGCTCACCTTCAATTCCTATTTTTCGTGGTGTTGCACCTGTGCATACTATTACTGTTTTAGTTTCAAAGGTATCAGATGCAGTTGAAACTTTGAACGGTTTTTGAGAAAAATCTACATTTGTTACAACATCATCAATAATTTTTGTACCCATACGTTCCGTTTGCTTTCTCATTGTTTGCATTAGATCAGGTCCCATAATACCCTCATCAAAACCAGGATAGTTTTCAACATCAGTTGTATTCATTAGTTGCCCACCAGGTAGTAATCCTGAAATAAGCAGGGTATCGTGTCTTGCTCTTGAACAATAAATACCTGCGGTATATCCTGCAGGTCCTGCACCGATGATTACAACATCCTTTGCCATAATTCAATCCAATGTTTTTGACATTTAAATCATCTCTGACAATCTAAAATTCCTTGATGTTTATCGCAAAGTTTTCTGATCTTAATTTGCGAATATAGTAAATCCCTTTGCCAGTGAGCATTATTTAGTCTACAATCAAGATAATCACAAAATGATTCTCCTGTGAGCAGGTAAAAGATCACTTGAAGTAGATATCCCTCAATTATTTTTGATAATCTCTTATCATGATATTCCAAAAATTCTCCTTTGTGTTTTTCCTTGATAGATTTGATATCGAGTCCCTGCGCTCTATTGGCCATTGCTTCAATGTAAAATTCACTTGATTTTGCTGGTGCCTCAATTATCCCAGTAGTTGAAATAATTGCAGGGTTTGCACATATTACAGCCCGACCATGATACCTATAATCCCTTTTATCAAAAGTACATGTAAATCGATTTGTTAAAACTACATGTAATGTATTATTTTCAAAATCTTCTAAACGTTCTCTAATGATTTTTTGTATTTCAAATCCATCATACATTACAACTTCGGATATGCTATTTGCGTCTTCAGGTTTTTTTGTTGTCTCCATAAATTTTGAATTCTTACAAAGATTGCGTTCCAATTCTAAATCACTATCATTGGGTATGTGAGGCTGAAATGGATTTTTTATTTCAAAAATTCTAGACTCTGAAACTTTTTTAATATCCTGTTGAGAAAAGTTTTTGAAAAAATTATCTTTAACTATAACTTCAGCTGGAATTGTACGTTTCAAAAAATCCGTTAAATTAGGAATATTAATTTCTGAAACAGCTGGTTCATCATAAAGGATTATTTTTTTTAGTTTCAATCAGACTTTTTAGATATTGTATTATCTAATTCTTTTATTTTTTGGTCAGTCACTTCAGCAGCTTTTTTACCAGAATATAGCATGGATCCAAATGTTGGACCCATTCTTGCTAATCCATGAGTTTCAGTCACAGAAATACCAGCCGCTACTAAACCTGGATAAACTTCACCAGTTTTTTCAACTACGTGTTCTTCACCACTCTCGACCCACATTGGATTCATACCTTTCCATTCAACAAGATTTCTATCCACCAGTCGTTTTACAGCTACTGAATCATGACCAGATGCATCTATGATCATTTTTGCTTCTAATGCAACTGGATCAACACATGTAATGTTTCGTGGTAATGCAGAAACTGGCATCCAATTAACAACAATTCCTGCAATTCTTCCATGTCGTAGAACTAAATCATCAAATTTTGTTAAGTTAAGAAATTTCACACCAGCATCACATGCACCTGCAATAAGTTTTGACACTGCATGTGGGCCAGGAGTTAGATACAATCCTTCACCTACTTTCTTGTAAGGAACTCCCAACTCATCCCAGATTTTTTGTGCTGGTGCTCTTACGGTCACTGGATTCATCATGTAACCACCAAGCCAATAACCACCTCCAAGATAGTTATTTTGTTCAATGACTAACACTTTGTAACCCATTAATGATAATTCACGAGATGCAGTTAATCCAGCTGGACCAGCACCTATTATTATGACATCACATTCTGCTCTATCTTGGAGAACATCGTAGAATTCTTTTGAAATTGCTCTTGTAATTTCAACTTCCTTTGCATCCGCAAAAATTTTGTCTGGTCTTTGCTCATTAACTGATTCTTGCACAAAAAAAAGTCAGTTTTAAGTCATTAATAGTTTTACATAGTGGTATGTATGAATGCGGTCCAAACGTTCGGCAGGATTTAGAATCTATACAAAATCAAATACTTGAAAGAATTCAATATCTTAGAGAAAAAGGTATTCCATTATCTGAAGATTGGACATTAGATGATCACTATACTCTTAATTCCGAAATTCAAAGATGTATTCTAAATGATCATTCATTCAGTCCAATCACTATCGGAATAATCGCAGGGATTGGTGTTGCAGTATGTCTTACATACTATCTCCGTATTCGAAAAGCCAGAAGAAAAAATAGGCGTGATTATGACAAAAAAAATTAGGATAAACTAATGGCAAATTTATCCAAATTGTCTATTAATCTAGTTGAAACTTCCTTTTTCTAATAATTTATATCCCAAGTTTAGAGGGAAGTATCAAGATGGCACAACAATTAAGACCATCAAAACGAGGTTCTAAAAAACCAAAGATTGATTGGTCAAGAAGAGAGGAGGCAGATAATTTTGCCAGTACTGTGAAATTGTACAGGCAAGGTAAAATTGATCACGACACATTTCGTAG
>CAZIHG010000040.1:0-12095 GCA_964539205.1 uncultured Candidatus Nitrosopelagicus sp. | reverse complement strand
TGTAAATAATGTGCTATCAATTGATTTAGAAGGAATATTGAATTTTCTCTCTAATATCTTATCAATTGTGTTTTCAATGTAGATATGTCCTACGATAAACAAGTCTCGTTCATTGGCAGTCTCAAGAATTTTTTTCAAATCAGAGTTGGATAGTGATTTTTGCATATCTAATCAAAATTGATATATGATTCAAGTGTTTCTTGAGAAAATGCAGCATATAAGATCCTAGAACCCTAAAATTATCACTCCAGTTAAATACGGATTTATGAAATTCTAAACATGGATTACGTTGCTCAGATCGCTCAAAAAACCTGCCAGGAAATATTAGAATTTGATAAAAGCATTCGTTTTGTTGGTATTTCACAGAATAGCGGAAAGTTCCTTGCTGGTGCGTTTAACTCCAATGTAGAATACCTAGTCGATAAGGAAGAATACAAGATGTCACTACATTACGCACACCAAAGGTGGGATACGAGGAAAACTCTAGCACATAAAATTGGCAAACCCCTATACGCATTTGCCGAATATGAAAAAATCAAACAAATCGGCTTTCCTCTGAACAACACTGATCTTCTTTTGTTGAGTTTAGATCCAGATGCAGATCACGAGAAAATTATCAAATTTGTAAAAGACAAAATAGGAAAATAACAGAACTTTTTCAGAAAGAATATTAATCAATTTTTACACTATTAGATATGAATGACAAACAGGTTATTGGAATTGCGGCTGTCATGTTTAGTCTAATTGGTTTCTTTTTGGTTGGAACAGGATTCTTTGATTAATATCAAAAACTGTTAAATCCATCTAATCATCCAAAAAATATTTGAATAAACCACAAATTATACTAGCATTTTCTCTTATGATCATATTACCGAGTACTGCCTTTGGTGATACACAAATGGACACAGATCCCTTCACAGTTGGTTCACAATTTGACTCAAAACCACTAGATGAAGCTGAACAGGATCAGAAGTTTCTGACAGATTTATGGACTGCATGCATAGTTATCGTAGTTGGTGCAATAATTGCAAGGATTGCCTTCCAAATTGTCAAAAAACGCATGAAAAAATCTGATTAATTAATCCAATGGTGCTGGTGGTAGTTTGTTAAAACAGTCAGCGCAGAGATCATCCCTGGTTGTCATTCCACGTGGGAGTTTGAAATTGAACTTTCGGACAGATGAAACTGAAAATTTTTGGGAGAATCTACCAAGATCTTTTTTGCATTTATAGCAAAGATGCTTTCCTTCTAGAAGAAATCTAAGATTCAATCTGCTAAGCGTAGCTAAATCAGTAACGCCAAAAAATACCATCATATTTACGAGGTATGGTTGATCACGAATTATCTGATCAAGAGCATCTCTCTCACCAGCCATTGCCAGATCAAGCATTTCTCTCCATTTCTTTTCCAGAGAATCTACATATTCATCAATTTTTTGTGTACCATGGTCAGTTATCTCAATGAAGAGTTTTTGTTGCCCCAATAAACCACTACGATAACCAGAACTAATCAATTCACTTTTGTCTAGAACATCAAGGATCTTTTCAAGCTCATCAGATTTCAAATTTATAATATTCTTCAAGAATCGCACAGAATTTGCACCTCGCTTGACGGCACCTAATACTCTCATATCATTAGCTTCTAATTCCACATGAAACGTAAAATTATACTATTTTAAAAGATATTAGAAAACATGCCATTTCGTGCCTAGATTTACCAACTAGTACAGGCATGAAATGCTTTTATCTATTCTAGTACTAATAAAATGGGTCTCGGCCCTACTAGAATCGTTGAAAATTAACTGGTATGACCAAGACCACTTTTTTTCTTAATTTGCTTAGTATATTTAAAGAAAACCACGTTTTTCTATCTAGTGACTAAAAAAAAATAATAGTGCTAATTATTTTTCTAAATAATTTTGTTGTATATAAGATTTTATTACCACTAGAAAATTGATCATATTTATTTATCATTAACAAGCAGTAGTTTCGTTGAAAATTAGCTGGCAGCTGTACCTTATGGTATTTGTTATTACAAGTGGTATAATATTTGCACTTCCAGAGGCTGAGGCCGCTGGTGTTATTGAAGGTGAATTCAAACTAGGTGAAGTTTTAGATGAATCGATTGGCTGGTTCATTGTTGTTGGTCTTGGAATGGTTTTCGCAGGAATTATTTCAGCAGAAATTAAGATTGAGGAAAAATATCTTGGTCACGTTCAAAACTCAGAGTGGTTTAACACAGCTGGCAGGATTATCAAAACAGGTCTAACTGCAGCAGCAATCGTATCCGCATGGACATGGGCTGCGACACTGCTTCAATCATCTACGGTAGCATATCTTTATGGTGTGAGTGGTCCTTTCTGGTATGCAGCAGGTGCAACAATTCAGGTTCTTTTGTTCGGAATTCTGGCAATTGAACTAAAACGAAAGGCTCCAAACGCACATACGTTCTTAGAAATTATTAGAGCACGATTCGGTAACGGAACTCACAAAATTTTCTTAGGTTTTGCATTAACTTGTAACATGATTGTAACTGGAATGCTCCTTCTAGGAGGCGCAGCAGTTGTAAATGGTCTTACAGGAATGGATATCTCTTTGGCAGCATTCTTGATTCCAATAGGAGTCATGATCTATACGTTAGTAGGAGGGCTGAAAGCTACATTTGTGGCAGATTATATGCATACTGTCATCATATTCATCGTAATACTCACTTTTGTCGCAATGGTGTTCTTCATCAGCCCGGTGACGGGTGGAATTGAGGGAATGTATGATAAACTGGTAGCGGCAGCTGACTTGCGGCCGGTTCTAGAGCCTACTTTCACGCCTGGTGAGCCAGGAAATGCAATGGGCGCATATCTAACAATGGCGTCTGCGGGAGGCTTAATCTTTGGAGTAATCAATATTGTAGGTAATTTCGGTACTGTCTTTGTAGATCAGGCATATTGGCAACGTGCAATTGCTGCACAACCAAGTTCAACTGTAAAAGGTTTCTTGCTTGGTGGAATGTGCTGGTTCTCAATTCCATTTACACTTGCAACAACCATGGGACTTACTGCGGTCGCGCTGGATGTCGAGCTTACGCCAGAGCAGGTGCAGCTCGGACTTACGGTGCCAGCGGCAGCTTCTGTTATGATGGGCGAAGTTGGTGCAATTATGGTACTGGTAATGCTATTCATGGCGGTAACATCTGCAGGATCTGCTGAACTGATTGCGGTGTCGTCTCTGATTACTTACGACATATATCGGACGTACAAGAATCCAGAGGCTTCTGGTAAGACATTGCTTAAAGTTAGCCGTGCGGCGATAGTTGGTTTTGGTCTCGGAATGGGAGGTCTGGCTGTCATCTTGTTAGGAATGGGACTGAGCTTAGGATTTGTGTACTTAGCTATGGGTATTTTGATCGGATCGGCTGTGATCCCGATCGCGTTAACAATCACGTGGAGCAAAACTACGCGGGCGGGTGCGGTATCGGGTGCGCTGATAGGTGTCATGTTGTCGTTAGCAACATGGACTGGCGTTGCTGCATCAGAAGCTGATGGAGTTGTAGATATTGGATCGTTGGGTGGACCATTCCCAATGCTTTATGGTAATATTGTAGCAATCTTAGCATCTGGCCTAATCTGTGTAGTTGTCAGTTTGGCTCAGAACAAGAAATATGATTGGAGTCTCATGAATAAGGAGATGAGAATTGTTCAAGCCGATATGTCTGATGAAGTAAAAGCAGAAATTGCAAAACGTGAACAAGATGAAGAGACTCTAAAGAAAGCATTCAAGTTTAGTCTCAAAGGCGGTGGAATTTTGACTTTGATTTGTGTTGTAGCCTGGCCAATGCCATTATACTTCTCTGGTTATGTATTCGACCTAGGATTCTATTCCTTCTGGGTTTCAATTGCCATAGTTTGGGTGTCAGCAGCATCTTTCTGCATCATCTGTATCCCAATTATAGAAGCAAGACATGGTTTCGCCCAAGTATTTGGTGGCAAAAAACCAACACCAGAAGGAAACTGATAGTTTTTTCATTGTCAGTTAGAAATTCTTTTTAATGCGAGGTTCAGGATCCAAACATGACATCTTGTAGCGGCTGTGGAGTTGTACTTGGTTTTAAAAAATACAAATTCAAAAAATTATGGCGAATAGCAGGTAGTTACTGTAAACCTTGTATGATGCAGGTTGGTGAAAATTGGGAAGCTCATGGTAGAGTAACATTACCAATGCGTCCATGTGATTTGTGTCAAACCGAGTTTTATTTTCTAAAAACCGCATGGCAAGGAAAAAAGCAAAAGCACTTTTGTGATGTATGTCATAAAGTTGCAATAAGTGGAGTTCTACCTGACAAAAGTAAGAAGGAGATGACAAACAAATTCCCAATACCCATGTTGATAATTGGAGGTCTTGGAGGATTATTGATGATTCTAGGTTTGTTTTTCACATTGATGGGCGGTGGTGAAGAGGGACCAAACATGGTCAACATATTATTTGGTGCATTTACCACAGGAGTAGGATTCTTACTCATACGACGTACTATAAACAACAGACGGCTGTTACTGGGAACCGGAAATACAGGATATTAGTATAGACTATACAATCTTGCAAGAGAAATTTCTTTTGCAGGATCTACTGTAGCAATTTCTCCATCTACTTTAACTTCGTATGTCTCTGGATCAATTTCAATTTTTGGTGTTTTATCATTATACACCATATCTTTTTTTCCAATATTGCGACAGTTCTTAACTGGCAGCAATGTCTTTTCTACTTTGAGCTTTGCTTCCAAGCCATTGTCAAGTGCGATTTGTGATGTAAAAGTGACGGATGTACTCTTCTTGGTTTTTCCTAATGCTCCAAACATAGGTCTATAGTAGACTGGCTCTGTTGTTGGTATTGATGCATTTGGATGACCCATTAATGCATATGCAATAAAGCCGCCCTTGATAATCAGTTTTGGTTTTATTCCAAAGAATTGTGGTGTCCATACCACAATATCAGCCATTTGTCCTGGCTGAAGTGAACCAACGTATTCTGATATGCCATGTGTAATTGCGGGATTAATTGTAATTTTTGATATGTATCGTTTTAGTCTATAATTGTCATTTCCATTATCATCCTCTGTAAGATTTCCTTTCATCTTTTTCATCTTATCTGCAGTCTGCCAGTTTCGTGTTGTGACTTCACCAACTCTTCCCATTGCTTGGCTATCTGATGACATCATGCTAATTGCTCCAATGTCATGCAGAACATCTTCAGCTGCTATAGTTTCAGCTCGTATTCGTGATTCTGCAAAAGAGATGTCCTCTGGAACAGATGGGTTAAGGTGATGACACACCATCATCATATCCAAATGTTCTTCTAATGTATTGGTTGTAAATGGTCGTGTTGGATTTGTTGATGATGGAAGAATGTTTGATTCTCCTGCCACTTTCATAATATCTGGTGCATGGCCACCCCCAGCTCCCTCAGTATGATATGTATGAATTGTTCTTCCAGCAATTGCTGCTATGGTATCATCAACATATCCACATTCGTTAAGTGTATCAGTATGAATTGCAACTTGAGTATCTGTCTCATCTGCAACATTAAGTGCAGAATTAATTGTAGAAGGTGTTGTTCCCCAATCCTCATGTAGTTTTAATCCACAAGCACCAGCTTTTACTTGTTCGCGTAGTGCATCTTCCTTTGCATCGTTTCCCTTACATAAGAATCCAAAATTCATTGGAAATTCTTCAGCAGCTTCAATCATCCTATGAATATTCCATTCTCCCGGAGTACATGTTGTTGCATTTGTTCCATCAGCTGGTCCTGTACCACCGCCAATCATTGTAGTTGTTCCATTACAAATTGCATCAATTGCTTGTTGCGGAGATATAAAATGAATATGACTATCAATCGTACCAGGTGTACAGATAGTGTGTTCACCCGAAATAATTTCTGTATTAGATGAAACAACAATATCAATGTCATCCATAACATCTGGGTTACCTGCATTACCAATTGCTAGAATTTTTCCATCCCTAATACCAATATCAGCTTTTATGATTCCTAAAACTGGATCAAGAATCATTGCATTGGTAATTACCAGGTCAGCTGAATCTTCTCGCAAAACTCCACTCGCCTGACCCAAACTATCTCTTGCACTTTTACCACCACCAAATACAAGTTCATCACCATGTTTGATTAGATCCTTCTCAATTTCCATTATCAAGTCAGTATCAGCTAATCTTACTTTGTCGCCAGTAGTTGGTCCAAACAACTCAACATATCTACTTCGTGGTATCTCAAGCGAATTAGATTGTTCATTTACATCATCTAATGATGATTTGAATTCATGTTCATGAAGATTTCTTATTGCAGATTCCCTTTTTGATTCCAAGTCACCACCTACCATTCCACTAAAACCATAAATCGTCTTTGTACCACCAAACTCGACAATTTCTACATGTTTCGATTCTCCAGGCTCAAATCTAATTGATGTACCTGCAGGGATGTTGAGATGAAATCCCAGGCTTTTTTCTCTGTTAAATTCTAGAGCCTTATTTGCCTCAGCAAAATGTGTATGTGAGCCAACCTGAATTGGTCTATCACCAGTATTTGAAACTTGAAGTTTGAGAACCTTTTTACCATTATTGACCGTGATGTTTCCATCTGCTGTTATGTACTCCCCGACATGCGAATTTTTTGAAGAATCATCTGACGTCATATCTATCACACTATTGGGTCATGTACTGTCACAAGTTTTGTGCCGTCTTTGAATGTAGCTTCAACTTGAATTGTATGGATTAAATCTAAAACTCCAGGTAACACGTCATCTTTTTTCAAAACGTTTTTGCCTGAACTCATTAATTCAGAAACGGACTTGCCATCTCGAGCTCCTTCTAAAATATGATCAGTGATTAATGCAACAGCTTCAGGGTGGTTTAGTTTTAAACCACGTTCTTTTCTTTTTCTTGCGAGTTCTGCAGCCATAAAGACATGAAGCTTATCTAATTCTCTTGGAGACAGAAACATATGTAAATTATATTTTTGTTGTATTTAACGCTTAGAAAACTCTAAAAATTTAATTGCTTAAAATAATACGATCATTATGCTAATACTTAATTCAATTTCTGGTAATGTTTATCATGACGATCAGATAAAAGAAGAGATTCATCAAGCTGAGAAACAACAAAAACTTGAACGACTATTTCTTTCAAGAATAGAAATGGAAAAATCAAGATTACGTAAGCATACATCAGATGGACTAGAGATTGGACTGTCACTAGATCCAGGAACTATAATGAGAGACGGTGATGTATTATCAAATGATTCTAAATTTATCATGATACATCAATTACCAGAAAAAGTTCTTCATGTTAGAATTTTAGATCATAGTGATCCTACTTTACCTGTTCAGGTTGGTCACATTATAGGAAATAGACACAGACCCATCTCCGTCACTGAGGATGGATGTATTGTCTTCCCTATACATAATGATGATGAGATTGATCTATTCAAACAACTTTTCCATGACATCATTGATCATTTAGAACTACAAGTTAGCGAAGAAATTTTTATCTCAAATGAGGGAATGAATGCACATGAGCACTGATAGTTCGAATATTAGTATAATGCAACTGTCAGATTCTTTTTTTCCTACTGGATTGTATACAATGTCAAGTGGGCTAGAGACTTTATTCGATGAGAAAAAAGTTAGAACATTTGATGAGATACAATCGTTCATAGAAACTGTAATTTCACAACAGATTGGTCCTTCTGATTGTGTCGCACTTTCAAATGCATATGATTTAGCCTCATCTGGTGATATTGCTGGAATCATAAAATGTGATAAGACACTTTACTCGATGAAATTAACGAAGGAACCACGAGATGCATCCTGCATGGCAGGTTCTCAAATGATCAAATGTGTAAAGGCATTCTCGCATGATGATACATTACTAAAATTTTCTGAATTTTCACAAAAATCAGAAACACCATCTACACATCCAATAGCATCTGCAGTGTGCAGTAATGCAATGGGAATTACAAAGAAAAATGCCTTACAGATGTTGCTTTATGGTGTTTGTGTCAGCATTGTCGGTGCATCACTGCGTTTAGGAATGCTAGACCATATTCAAAGCCAAAAATTGATTCATAATTTGAAACCAACAATCTCAAAAAATATAGAGATGTATGCAGAAAAAGGACTTGATGAGATGTGGCAATTTACACCAGAGTATGATACTATTCAGATTACACACGAGCAAAAGTTCTCAAAGATGTTTATTACATAATGTGATCTGACATGGCTTCTAGAATACCAAGAGTTGGAATTGGCGGACCAGTAGGGAGTGGCAAGAGCATGTTAATCGAACGTGTAGTTCCATTTCTTGCAAAGAAAAACTATCGTGTTTGCATCATATCAAATGATGTCATATCAAAAGAAGATGCAGATAGAATACGAAAGAATCTTGCAACAGAGCAAGGATTACTTCCCGAAAATATGGTTATTGGATTAGCAACAGGTGGCTGTCCACACACTGCAGTGCGTGAAGATCCTTCAATTAATCTTTCAGTGATAGAACAGATCGAAGCTGAGCATCCAGATCTTGACTTGATTATAATTGAAAGTGGTGGAGATAATGTAACAACTACATTTAGTCCTGCATTAGCTGATTATTCTATTTACATTGTAGATGTATCTGGTGGTGATAAGTATCCACGAAAAAGAGGATTGGGAATTGAAACTTCAGATCTTTTAGTAATTAACAAAATTGATCTTGCATCAATGGTTGATGCAGACTTGAGTGTGATGGAGCGTGATGCAAAGACTGTAAGAACAAACAAGCCATATGTGCTTGTTAACTGTAAGACAGATCAAGGAGTCGAAGATGTTGCACAGCATTTAATTCATGATGTATTATTCGATGAACCTCCAAAAAATATGGTGTCAAAAATAGCATGACAGATTTGAAATTTTGTTTTCCTGACGATGTACCATTACAAATTGCATCACTTGATGGAAAAGTTTCACAGATGGATGTTGGTAAAACTGGTAAGGTTGGATTTTTAAAATTAGCATTGGAATATGATTCACAACGAAGCAAGACCATAGTCACAGAACAACGTACTCAGGTTCCTCTGTATGTTCAAAAAGCGTTACACTATGATGAGACAATTCCTTCCATGGCACATGTATTCATCTTATCACCATCAGGAGGTGTCCTACAAGGTGACAGATACAGGACAGACATCGAATTGAAGAACAAAGCCATATCACACATCACCACTCAAGGTGCCACAAGAATCTACAAAATGAATTCAAACTATGCTACACAGATGATTAATCTTAAAGTTGGGAAGGATTGTTATCTTGAATTTCTTCCAGAACAATTAATCCCATACAAAAATTCACGATATTATCAAAAAACCACATTTACAGTTGATGATTCCGCAACACTGGTTTATTCAGAAACACTTGTGCCAGGAAGAGTTGCAATGGGTGAATTATTCGGCTATGACATTTGTTATCTGAGAACATTATGCTATAACGATAAACATGAAATAAAATTTCATGATAACTCTATTTTAGAACCAAAAAACCAAGCAATGAACATTTTGGGAATATTTGGAAACAAAACCGTTCTCTCAACAATGTTTGTAGTGACAAAAAAAGAACATGTTGAGAAACTTTACGAAAAAATTAACCAACTTTTTAAAGATAATGATGAGGTTGTTGGAGGAGCAAGCATTCTACCTAATAATTCAGGACTCTCTGTCAGAATCTTGAGTAATTCATCAGAAGAAAACAAGACCACAGTATACACCATTTCACAGACTGTTCGAAAACAGGTTCTATAATTTTGCCATTACTAGACAAAGATTTTAAACAAGACTAAAGGAGTGGATCTAGAAATTCATTGGCTAGATTCAAGAAAAAAAAATGGGGTTCAGAGAAACCAAAGGTAAACAAGGATACAGAAAACAACGAGAAACCTCCTTCAGAATCTGACTTACCATCAATAAAATCAGAGCCAGAATCAGAATCTGACTTACCATCAATAGAATCTGAGCCAGAATCAGAGCCTAAAGTATCACCAAAAGAGCCACCAAAGGAGACAGAAGAGAGTGCAGAGGACAAATCAGCAACAAAAAAACTGACAGACAGACTATTTTGGATGCGTGTTATATTTGCTGTTTTAGGTGGTATCATAGCAACTTTTGTATTTGAAGATATTGCTGATGATGAAGAAAAAAGATGGACATCAATAGGCTTTATGATCATGCTCTTTATTGCAACAGCAATTATTGCAAAATCATGGAAAATTAGAATTCAGAATAGGAAAAAATATGTTACCACTGGAATTGGAAGTTTTGTTTTCCTTTATCTATTTGTCTGGATAGTGTCCCATACTCTAGTAAATGCTGGGACAAGTTCTAGCATGATTCCGTTTCCTTAATCTAGATGTGATTTAATGTGGAAATATAAAACGCCTGGAATTCCTGATGAAGAGTTCGAAAGGATAGAATCCGTTCCAATTACAAAAGAAGAAGTTAGATCTATCCAGATTAGCAAGGCAAGACTAGCTCCGGGTCAAACCGTGTTAGATATTGGATGTGGTAGTGGGTCAATCACTGTTGAAGCAGGACTACAGGTTGAATCAAGTGGACAAGTAGTAGCTGTTGACTTTGATCCTGATGCAATTGAACTCACAAAAACAAATCTTAAGAAGTTTGATGTAGAAAATGCAGTTTTAATTCTAGGTGACGCAAAAGAGAAGATTTTTGAATTACCTGAGGCAGATGCAATATTCATTGGTGGTACAGGCGGTGATACACAGAAAATCTTACAACTTTGTGAGGATAAATTAAAGTCTGGAGGTAGAATTGTTATCGGTATTATCCTAATTGAGACATTATACGCTGTATTGCAAACCATTGAAAAATTAAAGTTTGATTCTATTGATATTACGCAGATTACTATTGGAAAAAGCCGTAAAACTTCAACTGGAACCATGATGCTTGCAAGAAATCCAGTTACTGTCATATCTGCAACAAAATCTTAATCTAGATTTTTAATTGGGACTAGGACATATTTTTCATGCCTGAATTGGTTGGAATTGGAGTTGGTCCTGGTGATCCAGACTTGCTTACAGTCAAGGCTGTAAAAGCAATTCAAAGTGCTGATGTTATAATGTGTCCAGCCTCAAAAGAGGATAGACCAAGTATAGCATTATCAGTTGTTAATTCAATTATTGATAAATCAAAAAATCAAGAAATTGTGAAACTAATCTTTCCAATGACCAAAGATAAAGACATTCTTGAGGCGCACTGGAAAGAAAATTCAAAAATAATGGCTGAAAAAGTTTTGTCAGGGAAAAATGTTGTTTATGTTCGTGTAGGTGATCCATATTTGTATAGTACTTGGATTTACATGCATAGAGAGATTTCAGCAAACCATCCTGACATGAAGATAAGTGTGATACCAGGTATTGTTTCAATGTTTACATTTGCTTCTAAGGTTGGAATTAGTATTGCAGAAGGAGCTGAAAAGGTTGCAATAATTCCATCATGCTATGATTTATCATCGGTAAAAGAGATAGCCAAAAATTCAGAAGTGTTAGTATTCTTAAAGGATGGCAGATATTTTGATCAAGTGATTGATTTGCTTAAAGAGTCAGGATTCCCTGATAATTCAATTTTTGCAATAGGTCAGGATCTTGGAACAGAAAATGAGATAATCAGAAAATTAACCTTGGGTGAAGTTAACGACGGAACATTGACAACAAAATATTTTTCAATACTGGTGGTAAAACGTGTCTAAGGTATACTTTGTTGGATGTGGTCCAGGTGATCCTGAATTAATTACCATAAAGGCAAAAAAACTAGTTCAGAAAGCAGATGTTTTAGTTTATTCCGGATCATTAATTCCTACCGAGATTATCAAGTATAATAAAAAAGGAAAAAAACACGATGCGGCAAAACTTGTCCGCGAAGAAATATTTGACTTACTTTTAAAAAACTCGAAGAAAGGAAAAATAGTTGTTAGACTACATGATGGTGATCCTGCAATTTATGGTGCAATTAGAGAGCAGATAGATAATCTAGAAAAAGAACATGTTGAATCAG
>CAZIHG010000039.1:0-1857 GCA_964539205.1 uncultured Candidatus Nitrosopelagicus sp. | reverse complement strand
TTTGTAATTTCATACCTAGGAATAATTAATTCAGGTTGTATTGCACATCTCATACCAAATGGAATTTCACAATCTAATTTACAGAAACAGATATCATCAGCTCAACCAAAAATTATTTTATCTTCAGACTCATATTTTTCCAAGATTAAAGATATCGAATTAGAAAATTTACAGAAACTCAAATACTCTGATGTTAAAGAAACATCTTCGGAAATTAGAACACCTACACCTGATGATTATGCTTATTTGATCTACACATCAGGAACAACATCTACACCAAAAGGTGTTCCAATAAAACACTCTAGTTGTGATTTTAGTACAAGAAATATTACTAAAACATTACAATATTCAAAAAATGATGTAGATCTTTTACCACTCCAATTATCTCATTCTTTTGGATTAGGATGTTTACACACCTCATTATTTGTTGGAAGTACATTAGTATTACAAAAAAATCCTAAGACAGTAGATATTCTTAATTCAATAAAAAAATATAATGTGACAACTTTAGCAGCAATTCCATCTACATTATCAAATATTGCCTCTGATACTTCCAATGATTCACTAAATCTATTAGCTAATCTTAGATTAATTATAACAAATAGTACCTTCTTTCCACCTGACACTATTAGAAAATTAACAAGTGTCATGAACACGGGCATAGTTGCAACATACTATGGTCTTACTGAAGCATCCCGCTCAACATTTATGATATTTGATGGTGAAAAAAAAATTGAATCAGTTGGAAAACCCTCCGAAGGAATTCAAATAAAAATTCATAATGAAAGTGATGATGACAAAATTGGAGAGATTTGGATACGTGGACCAAATGTCATAGATAATTACTGGCAAAAAGAGTATTTAGAAAATAAATCCGAAGACTGGTTAAAAACTGGTGATTTAGGGAGATTTGATGATGATGGCTATCTTTACATTTTAGGTAGAGTTGACGATCTCATCAATGTCTCTGGAGAAAAAGTTTACCCGCAAGAAATTGAAAGAGTAGTGAAAGTTTTATCTGGAATTGATGAAGTTGTTGCTATTCCAATGAAGCATAAGTCATTTGGCGAAGTTGTTAAACTATTTGTTAGAAAATCCATGAATTCCAAAATTACCTCATCAGATATTATTACTCATTGTATAAAGAATCTAGAAAGATTCAAAGTACCTGCCAAAATTGAATTTGTTGAAGATTTTCCACGTACTGACTATGGAAAAATTAAGCGATTCATGTTAAAAGAATAATCTTGGAATTGTCACATATGGAAAACAATAGCATATCTTCTATAAATGAAAAAGAAGTGATGGAGTTTTATGGGTTAAAAGGAAGTTTTGGAAGACTTGGTTTACGGTTAAAGATACTTAGATCATGGTTACTTCATAAAAGTTCATTTCCATCAATTAACTCTTCATGGGTAATTAGGTTACAACGTTCAAGAGGAGTGAAAATAGGAAAAAATTGTCACATATCACCTTATGTTCTAATTGATTTAATTTATCCAAGTATGGTAAGTATTGGAAATAATGTAACTATTGGTTCTAACACTATGATATTTGCACACTATAACCCAACAGCAAATAAGTTTCTAAAAGAAAATGGGTATCCTAGAGAGATACAAAAAGTTGTTATCAATGATGGAGCAGTTATTGGGCCAGGTAGTATTATTACTATGGGAACAACAATTGGGAAAAATGCCATTATTGGTGCAGGTAGTGTAGTTAGTAAAACAATTCCGGATTCAACAGTTGCACTTGGAAATCCAGCTCGTGTAATTAAAAAAATTGATATAGAAAAATGAATCTAATAGGCATTGATTTTGAAGATTGGTATCATCCTGAATTAGTTCAAAAACATGT
>CAZIHG010000038.1:0-18338 GCA_964539205.1 uncultured Candidatus Nitrosopelagicus sp. | reverse complement strand
CATCATAATTGGGTTCTTTTCGGTATATGGTTTGACACCAATTATCATAAAGGCATTAGAAAAACGTAATGTCACAGTAATTGATGTCAACAAAAAAGAAAAAACTCTAGTTGCACGACCAGGCGGCTTATCAATCATTGTAGGAATTATTTCATCACTTACCGTTTTGTATTTCTTTTTTCCAATTGCAGAAATATTAGCTATAATAATAGCAACAGGTCTAGCGTTTTTGGTTGGTATAATTGATGATAGAAAGACAATGGGTGGTTGGTTTAAACCACTTGCTCTTGCATTCTGTGCAATACCAATAATTTTGTTAGGTGCATATGACTCTAATCTAGATTTTCCACTGTTTGGCTCTGTAAATATACCAATAATGTATCTAGGTTTGATCATATTCATGATTCCGATAACTGGAAACACATTCAACTCAATTGATGTATTAAATGGTGTTGTTAGTGGAGTTTCTACAATTGCGGGGTTTGCATTATCAATATCACTTTTTATTTTGCAGAATTATGAGATAGCAATTGCATGCTTATTGTTAGCATTTACTTCTCTTGCATTCTACAAATATCATAAATTTCCCAGCAAAATTTTTCCAGGAGATTCAGGCGCACTTGTTTTTGGTGCTATGTATGGTGCGATTGCAATTGTTGGTCATGTAGAAGTGATTGCTGCTGTAATAATATTACCAGCAGTAATTAACAGCTTTTTGTTTCTTTCAAGTGTAAAAAAAATAGTTGAACATAGAGAAATAAAAAATCCTATTTCACACACAGAAGATTGGAAACTTAAATCAACAATCGAAAATCATGCTCCAATTACTTTAGTCAGATTATTAGTAGCAAGAAAGCCATTATCAGAAAAACAAATAGGTATTGAAATTTTTAAATTAGCAATATTTTCTGGGATTTTAGGAATAATTACTGCACTTTTTATGGGAATTGAATTGTCATGAATGTATCAATTTTTTCATTTATCTTTTGTATGTGGATCCTAATACTAGTTGGTGGTGGATTACTAGTTTTGTTTATAGGACCATTATCTAATATTGGATTTGGCACAGACATAAATTCGATAACTAAAGTCATAGTGGCATTAGCCATGATATTCATTTGGGTATTGATCCTAACAAAAGTAAAAAATTGGATATTCCAAAAACAGCTAAAATCAGAAAATTAGTCATCTAAAAATATTAGTATGCATTTGACATTGTATTGGTAGGACCACAAGACGGAGGATTTGGATTTGATCAGTCAAAAAAATATTCCTCAGTAGATAATATTGAAAAGATTTGTGTTCAATGTCAAGCTGGTCAGCATAAAAAATGCCTTGCAAAATCAAAAGATCAACCTACTTGTGATTGTGAGCATTGTATTGTTTTTGGTTAGATCTTCTTCATAGAGATTTTTTTACTGTGAGTTATTAGACTAGCAGATCTAAAAAAGACTGCAAGTGAGTCCTTACAACCAATATCACATGATTCTTGAATAGATATTTCTTTTGAATCAGAACTACCAAGATTAAAGATTGCAGAGGTTAATGGCTTCAGTGCTGCTCTTCCACCATAGGCCATATCATCATTAATAAACCAAAACATCTCTAAGGCATCACTGCCAAGAAAATTATCTCTAATCATCTTACCAAATTCTGTATAGTGCCCAACCATTCGTAACCTTCCTTTAGTAAGATAATTCACAATCTTTGCAAACTTGATGCAGACGTAACATTTATCGTCAAAAATCATCAAAGGTAACTTCCCCTCTAAATTCATACTCTAATTATGATCGATTTAGATTAAAATTTTCGGATATAGCTATTTATGTAATATTCATGAATTTGTGCTTGTAATGGGACTAAATTATTACCAAATCAAGAAAAATGTCCTAAAGGCTAGAAAACTTGTCATAAAGGGTACGACAGCAGCTGGATCTGGGCATCCAGGTGGTTCGTTTTCAATGGCTGAAATAATGGGTTGCATTTTCTATAAGCATCTAAAATACGATCCAAAAAATCCAGAATGGGAAGAAAGAGACAAATTGATTTTGTCCAAAGGTCATGCATCACCAGGTCTTTTCTCAAATATGGCAGTGGCAGGATACTTTGAAGAATATCAAATGGAAACCCTAAGGAAATTTGGTAGTAAACTACAAGGGCATCCTGATTTAAAATGTCCTGGTGTTGAATTTTGTGGTGGTTCACTTGGAATAGGACTTTCCTATTCAATTGGAAACGCACTTGCTGCAAAACTTGATGAAAAAGAAAAAAGAATTTTTACTATAATGGGTGATGGAGAAAGTGACGAAGGACAAGTTTGGGAAGCTGCAATGACAGCAGCAAAATACAAAGTTGATAATTTAACAGTGATTTTAGATAGAAATTTTATACAACAAGATTCTTACACTGAAAAAATAATGCCATTAGATGAAAATCTTGAAACTGATGAATTGTCTGAAATGTGGAAAGATGCAAGTAGATGGAAAACTGGTGATAAATGGCGTTCTTTTGGCTGGAATGTTATTGAGATTGACGGTCATAGAGTTGAACAAATATCTAATGCAATTGATCGTGCCAAAACAGTCAAAGGATTACCAACAATAATTATTGCAAGAACTATCAAAGGTAAAGCAGTTGAACACATGGAAGATAATCCACAATGGCATGGTAAGGCTGCAAAACCAGAGTTTGTTCCAATAATTGAGCAGGAACTAGATTCACAATTCATGATAGCCCCATCAATCATAGCTGGTGACATGACAAATCTTGAAAAAGAAATTAAAAGATGTGATGATGGTAGGGCAGATTATATTCATTTAGATGTGATGGATGGCCAGTTTGTTCCGAATACAACTTTTGATCATGTAAAGATAAAAGAACTACGACCATTAACTATAATTCCTTTTGATGCACATCTAATGATTAACGAACCAGTCAAACATGTAAAAGATTACATTGATGCTGGGAGTGACATTATTACTGTCCATACAGAAGTTTGTGACGAATCAAGTTTTGGTGAGATACATGATATTCTCAAGTCGAATCAAGTTAGTGTTGGTCTTGCAATAAATCCAGACACAGAAATTCCAGATTGGTCCAAAAAATTCTTTTCTTCATTAGATCAGTTAATCATAATGTCAGTAGTTCCGGGTAAATCTGGACAGAAATATATTGAATCATCACACGAAAAAACACAAAAATTTGCTAAAATTCTAAATGAGTATAAATTTGATGGATATATTGAAGCGGATGGTGGTGTAACATTAGATAATGTTGGAGAATGTTTTGCCGATGGAGCTAGAGCATTTGTAGGTGGAAGTGCAATTATTGGTCAAACTGACGTCAGGTTAGTTATTAGAGAGTTTAGAAACAAAATTCTAAGATCAAGAAGGAAACTCTTGATTCAAAAAGCAAATGAACTTGGTGGAACCGAATTAGTGAACAAATGGATAGATCTACATGTTGTTGGAAAGAAAAAAGACGAATTAATGCAAATAGCACGGGAGTTTGGATATCAATGAGTATTGATCTTAAATTTGGTGATATGAGAACAGAATATGGTAAATCTTTAGTTGAGTTAGGTGAACAAGATAAAAATATTGTTGTGTTAGGTGCAGACACAACAGATTCCCTAAAAACTGCAAGTTTTGGAAAAAAATTTCCTGAGCGCTTCTTTAATGTTGGAATAGCAGAGGCAAATTTGGTTTCTGTTGCAGCAGGATTGGCATACTCTGGAAAAACATCATTTGCGAGTACTTATGCTATATTTCTTCCTGGCAGATGTGTTGATCAGATCAGAAATGCTATTGCATATCCATCACGTGGTGATAAACAAGGTCTTAATGTAAAATTAGTGGTCTCGCATGGAGGATTATCAGTTGGAGCTGATGGTGGATCGCATCAACAACTCGAAGATATTGCAATAATGCGTGCTATGCCGAACATGCGGGTTCTTATTCCTGCTGACTCAATTACAGTGTCAAAACTTACTTGGATTATAGCACAAACATACGGACCTTTCTATATGAGGATGGCACGATCCAAGGTTCCAACAATCTACGACGAAGCACAAAATTTTGAAATTGGTAAAGGCATAACTCTACGAGATGGTTCTGATTGTACAATTATAGCTTGTGGTATTACAGTAAAGATGGCATTAGATGCAGCAGACCAACTTAAGCAAGAGGATATTTCATGCAGAGTAATAGACTCTTTTACTGTCAAACCAATTGATAGAGAAATTATTGAAAAGGCAGCAAGAGAAACTGGTGGAATTGTCACATGTGAAGAGCATAATATTATGGCAGGATTTGGTTCTGCAGTATCTGAAGTAGTATCAGAATCATATCCAGTTCCCATAAGAAGAATTGGTGCGCAAGATATGTTTGGTGAATCAGCACGTGATGATGAAATACCATCACTACTTGAGAAACATGGTATAACATCAGTTAATATAGCAAACATGGTAAAAGAGATCCGGAGTAAAAATTAATGAAAATTTTCCTAGATACAGCAAATTTGAATGAGATTAGAAAATATAATGACATGGGCTTACTTGATGGAATTACCACAAATCCATCTTTGTTAGCAAAAGAAGGAGGTAATCCACATAAAGCAATGGAAGAAATCACACGAATTATCAAAGGTGATGTTAGTCTAGAGGTAGTTAGTACAGATTATGATGGTATGATGAAAGAGGGAAAAAAACTTCGTGAGTATGGAAATCATGTTGTTGTAAAATGTCCTATGACAGGTGAAGGACTACGAGCATGTAAAAGCTTGACTGAAGATGGAATACCAGTCAATGTCACTCTAGTATTTTCTTCAAATCAGGCACTTTTAGCTGCAAAAGCTGGTGCAAAGTATGTTAGTCCATTCATTGGTAGATTAGATGACATTGGCCACACTGGAATGGATCTTATTAAAGAAATTAAACAGATTTTTAGGAATTATGATTTTCAAACACAGATTCTTGTTGCAAGTGTGAGGCACCCACAACATGTCATTGATGCTGCAAAAACAGGTGCAGATGTTGTCACCTTACCACCTGCAGTACTTGGAAAGATGTTAGGTCATGCACTAACAGATAAGGGTTTAAAAGCATTTTTAGCTGACTGGGAAAAATTACAATCAGAAAATTCATCAAAATAAATTTTTGAACATATTTGACTGGACTTTTCAAAAATAATCCAAGACGGAAGCTAAGGAAACTTGTTAAAGAAAAAAAATATGATGAGGCATTAAAATTTGGTCATGAAATTGAAAAATCATTAAAACATGATCCTGATATTTTATTTATTATCGGTACAATTTATTTCATAATTGGAGACGCACAAAAAACAATTTCGTATATGAATAAGACTCTGGAAATTGGTCAGTTTGATATAGATGCATTATCCATAAAAGCAAGTATTTTCTTGAATCAAAAAAAGAAATCTCAAGTTATAGAATGTTGTGAAAAAATACGTGTGATTGATCCTAAAAATAAGGCATTAAAAGAAATAGAGCAAGAGTTAGAAAAATTCTAGAATTTAAAAAATTATATATTTATACATCATAGATCATAAGATCTTTTTCTTCTAGTGTAGAATGTAAATTATGTACAGATCTATAAACATCTGGTTCTTTTTTTGCACCAGTGCAGACAAGTTTTCCTGAAGCAAACAGCAGAATGACAGTCTTTGGATCAAGCATTCTATGAATCAAGCCAGGAAATTGTTCAGGTTCATACATACTTCTAGGCAATTTTCTAGCTGCTTGTTCTAAGTGAATTTTACCACCCAAGTTTATCGCCGCGACAATATTTTGAACGGTTATTACAGCATCTTTTTTTATTTTTATTCCACCTTTACGTAATTTTTGCACAACTGTCCTTACTGCTTTTATAGCCATCTCTTCTGATTTTGCACCTGTGCACACCATCTTTCCTGTTCTAAAGATTAATGTCGCAGTACGAGGACTTTCTAATCTAAATACAAGTCCTGGAAATTGGTCAGGATGATATTCTGTATCTGGGAATTTTTTTGTTATATCATTCAAGTCAATCTTTTGATCAACTGATGCAGAAGCAACTACATTTTCAACACTAACAATAGGTTTTGTTTCTGTCATTTTTCATCTTTATAAATAGCCTTTATATATACACAGAGCCGTTTTTCACCTTTGTACCAAATTAATGATGGTTGATCCACATGTAACGGTGTTCATCTTCAAAGAGGTCATTTTTGATCTCATCTATCTTTGTTAATTCTGGCTTAAAATCAAAAAAATTTAATTGACCATTACATGGAATTGGAATTCGTAACTGTTTTGGATTTTGTAGAATGAAACCATATTTGTCATCTCTAGCATTTTTTGATGCAAGATGTTTATCTGAATCTAGTCCAATCTCTTCTATATTTTGATATTCTTTCACATCTATTAATTCAACTTTACCAATAATTGCACTGACAGTAAAATTTGATTTTATTTTTAATCTTTTACAATCATCAAATCTGATTTTCTGTGGAGAATGAACTAAAAACTCTCCACGAAATTTTGTATTCCATTTTCTAAGTTCAATTGTTTTTTTACCTTGTATAATTAAATCAGCAAATGGTTGACACACTGAAAGACACTTCATAATTATTCGTCAACCTCAATCTCAAAATTATAACGCTTCTTTAATTAATTGGGAAAGTTGTTTTGATTGTCCCTCTGGCAGTTGAGTAATTCCGCCAATCAGACTATCTGTCATAACACCCTTACCCGCAAGTACTTTAGCAGCCATCAATGAAGTTTTTCCAGCCATACAAACTAATAATGGCTTGTTATCTCCCTCCAGATCTTTATTTAGTGCTTCTGGAATTTGTTGTGTAGCCAAAAGTTCTTGGGCAGTTCTTACATCAGGCACAGAAATCTTACTTTTATCGATACCTAATGATTTTGCGATTAGTTCTATTCCTTCCTCACGTGGAGTATATTGTGCATGAATCCAAATTACTTTGTCGTAACCACTTGCATTTGCTTCATCCACTGAAACTTGAGTAGGTCCTTCCTGACCAATGGTCGCTAAATTCTTTTTGTATTTTTCAATTCCATCACAAATCATTGCGACAAATTTTCCACCACCATCAGTACTTGCTTTCTGTAATATTGCATAAAGTTCAAGTGCACTACTCTCACCCATATCATGACCTTTATTTACAAAAAATTTTAGAAGAAATTTTGCTTTTTCCCAATCTATTTCTTGTTGTTCTGCATATATGTCAGGTTGATAATACTTCAAACCATCTGCATTAGCCTTTGTCCTAATTCCTGCAACATCCTGGTTACTTGGTGGAAAAATAACATACACTGATTTTTTCCCATATTTTTCAGAAAAATATTTACTTAATCCACCAGAAGTACCACCAGTACCAAATGTACAAAAGAGGTTAAAGTCTTCTAGTGAATCACCTATCTCATGTAACTGTTGATCAATCTCAGCTCCTGTAATAGTTCTATGTGCATCAACGTTTAGTTCATTTTCATACTGTGCTGGACAGAAGAAACCATAGATCTTGGCAAGGAATTTTGCCAAGTTAATTATATCTTGTTTAGCTAAAAGTGATTCTATCTCATTGATTTCTTTATCAAAGGTGTCAGTTTCAAACCCAAGATTAGATAGCTGTGATCGAACATTAGCTGCTGTTGCTTTTGCAACCAAGAGGTTTTGTTTTCCTTCCATTCCTGGGGCAGGGCAAATGTCCATATCAAGATCCATAGTACGTATATTTCCGTTTCGTAATTCCTCAAATACTCCTTCTTGTAATTTTCTTGAGACAAGTGCAATGACAGTTAAGCCAAGTTTAGATAACAATCCTAGTGCTATCCCAAAGTTGCCTGATGTAGCTTCAATTACTATTTGACCACTTTTTAATTTTCCAGTGATAATTGCATCATGGATTATGTTAGCTGCAGGTCTGACTTTTATTGAACCTGTTAATAATGTGGAATCTTGTTTGCCGTAAACCTTCAGATCTGCATCGTCAAGGTTAATTTTGAATACACTTTTTGCACATTCCTTAAAGTCAGCAGTCAAATCAACAAGTGGTGTTGCGTTTACAACTCTTGCGCCACCATCTTTTTCTTCCAGGTGTGGAACTTTACTCCAAACTTCCTGATCAAAGCGCTCAAGTAGAGTTTTGTCTGTTTCTTCAGTCATATGATCAAAGAATTATAGGATCAATTTAGAACTTTTGGAATATTAGGAGATTTTTAAAATAATTTTATCGTAAGTCATCATCCTTTAATTTCTTAAAATTAGTTTTTCTTATACATTCTTCTAATTCTTCAGGGAGATGATCGCTAATCAAGCGTTTACATTCCTTACAAATCGTTCCATCCATCTCGGAATCAGGTTTTGACATCATATTTATCGCCAGTCCTTTGTGTTTGGTTGACATCTGGGACATTTAAGTCCGTTTGTTATTGTACCACATTTTTTACATTTCATTGAAAATCCTAACACATCATTTTTTCCTGTTTTCGTATATTTGAATACAAGTACTAGTGCAATAATTATTCCAATTGCAGCAGCTGCAACCCATACAAACATAATGTTAGTACGTGAGTATAGCAATTAAATCTAATCCATCAATCTCTTGAAATATTATGTTAATTGGCGTCCAGCAATCTTACGCAAATAATAAACCGTTTAATTATTTGTCATAAAATGTCAGGTATTCAACATATTCCCTAATCTAGCCAATCAACAAAAGATCAAGTTTAAACTAGTTCAAAAACCTATTTTTTAGATATCTTTTATATCACTGTCTGTCTTGAATCGTGATTCAATTGCATCTGCCTTAATATCAAGCTCATTTAAATCACCAAGTTTTTGGTAAGTAAGTTTTTCCAATGTCTGCAGTATTGCTTTTGCAGCTCTGTATTGAGGTATTCGTGGTTCTAGTAGTTCACCATAAAGACCAATACCATTAATTCCATTTAGTTTTGCATAACCTAGAATTAATCCATTGAATCCAGTTATAACAGATTCTGTAGGTGTAGTTTCTATTCCTAATTTTTTTACCAAGTTTAGTAATTCCTGTGATGTAGTTGTCACATATGTTGTTGGACTTTTGCCAAATGATCGTGATGTATGATAGCCACCTAATGTATAGATGAATTTTGCATCATATTTTTTTGCAACATTAATTACATCTTGGCATAATTCATTTAATGCATCATTTTCTTGTGGTTGACCCCTTCCACCACCAAAAATTATAATGTCTTTAGCAAATCGATATTCCCACTTTTCCTCTGGAATTTCAATATAACCACCCTTATCATAAACAAATGGTGGCCTAGAGGATGTTGCAGTTCTAAATTGAGCAGTTCCGAGATATTTGTTGATAAAGTTTACAACAATTGAACCAACGTTTCCCATATCTTGCATTGCTGCAATTATTAGTGGTTTTTTCACATCAGGATGTCTGGTATCTTCGAATTCCATATAAGAAATTAATTTAATTCTATAAAAGTATAATATGCCATTTTGTAATACAAAAATTAAGTATCAATGATTTTCTTTCGGTATCTAATTAAAAGACATTCTTTGCAAATGCAATCTTTTTCATCTATCTGATCTTGAGAAAGTTTTGGAAAACTTGAACACCAACAGGTAAGATTGTTGTCGCATGAAAATTTAGCACCACATTCACTACAACTCTTTTTCATTATTATTCTGATAATATACTAAGAACTCTATTAGGTATATCTGCTAATCTACTCACTGCTAAAACTTTCTCATAACCTAGGTATTTCAAATTATTTGCAATTGTTGTTGCACCGTATGTATCTCTTCCAACTCCAATTGCTGTCATTTTGATACCCAGGTTTTTGTATGACTTTAAAACAAGTCTTAATGCGTTAGGATCTGATGGTTCACCATCAGATAAAGTAAGAAAGATGTCTGGTTTTTTTGAGGCTAACACTGGTAACATTCTATCATAAACTTCTGCTAATGGCGTTCCACCGTTAGCAGAAATTTGAGCCAATCTTTTTGCAGCAGAATTATTCCATTTCATGTCACTAGGTTTTATCAACCAGCACACGACTTGCCTATTTACAGTATTAAATGCATAAACTGAAAAATTTACGTTCAAAAATGCCAGTACTTCGCATAATCCAATTGTAGTTTTTTTATATTCAGTCTGCTGATCGGTGATACTGGAAGAATGATCTAATAGTATAACAATTCTGGATTTTATTGCTTTTTTTACATCAATGAAAAATGGCTTATCATATTTTTCAAAGAATGTTTCTTCATCAAACTCATCACCTTCTTTTTCATGTTGCTCCTTCCAACCTGTTTTCCATTCTCTGAATTTATTTTTTAGATTACTAATAAAATCCTGATCATAAATTTTGGTTTCATCAACATTGGTTGATTCAGGCATCTGTATCCCAATTGTTTCTGGTGTCAAACCTTTGTTTTCATTCTTCTTTGTTTCGTCTTTGATTAAATTAAATTCTTGAATCACTTCTTTTCCCTCAATGACATTTTTAGAATCAACTTTACCTATCTCTGTTTCTAGATTTTTTGTGATTTTTTGTACACCTTTCTCAAAATCTTCAGGAGTGACTAACATACCTGGTCCCTTCAAAGGAACTGATAAAGGAATTGTAATTAGTGGGTCAATATCTAACATCGTTAATATTTTGGGAATATTTTTTTCAATCCAATCAGTGCCATAATCATTTTCTAAAGATTCTTCCAGAATATCTTTTCCAAATTTTACTGCTTTTTGCACTTTTTCAAAATGGCTTGGTTGAATTTCTCCTTTAATATTACCAAATAGAAAATATTGGTAAAATGCCTCAACAATTCTTGCTTTTCCCAAAATGTTGTTTAGAAGTGGTCTGTAAATCCATTGCCATGTATAATTAAAGATTAATTCACTATCCATTCCACGCCAAGTTTTTCTTCCTACTAATTCTAATCTCCGTCGTTCAATTGTATTTAGTATGAATCCAAACGCATGATCATTTGACAAGATTTTATTACAATAATTGATTTTCATAGACTCGTACCAGATTGCGGTTCGAAATTGTCGATATCTTTCAAATTCATCTCCGTTATAATCTGAAAAAGGAATTAATGATACACGCTCTTCCTTCATTCTAGTTTCATTGGTTTTTTTTGTAGATAACTCAACCGATATTTGATCGTTTTCAGACCAGCGTCTAACTAAAAATGTTGCAATTTCAATTAAAGTGTCATTGCGAAGTGATACTGAGGACATTATTTTTCATACATTGAGGTAATTATGTCATTTACTTTTTGTAATTCAATATTTCCCCATTGTGCATAAACATTCCCAAATACTACATGAGCTGCATCTTTTGGTGAAGTATTATTGTTCACAAGTTTCGCATATGCAATTGTTTCCCTCAATGATGGCGAGTAATACAATTCTTCAACTGCTGCTGCTTGTCTCAAAGTATTTGCAAGTTTAATTCCTTGTTTTGTTGAATCTTCGTCAGCATCTGGAACATGTCTTTTTACTATATCTAACTCTATATCTTCTGGAGGATAATCTAGTCGTAATCTCACAGGAAATCGACTCAAAAGTTGAGGTGGAAGTTCTTTTGTACCAACATGTGTAAGTGGATTAATTGTTGATATAACAAACCAAGATTTTTCTGCCTGAATTGTTTCACCACCTGACTCTTTTAGAACTATTTGTCTTCTATCATCCAAAACTTCATCTAATCGTAAGAGAACATCGGGTTCGGCAGCATTAATTTCATCTAGATAAAGCATTGCACCTTCTTTCATTGATTTGACCAAAATACCTTCATCAAATCCAATGGTCCCTTCAGAAAGATTTTTTGTTCCTACAAGATGGCTTTCTCTGGTTCTTAGACTGAAATTAATTGACTCTAATTTCATTGATTTTCTTTTAGCATATTCTCTTACAAGAGTAGTCTTTCCAGTACCTTTTGGACCAATAATTATCACAAATATTGCTTGTTCGTGTGCTTTATCTAAAACCTCAAAAGAATTATTCCAATCAAGGTATTGTTGTTCTTCCATCAAAGTACACTTGTTTGATTTTCTACTTTATTTTAGTTTAGCTTGCAAATGAAGCAATCTTCACGAACGACTCGTCAAGTGTTTTGTGTAATGCTTTATTCCATTTATCAAAGCCAGATGGATCTTTAGGATAATTATTGTAATGTTCAACCAACCATTGATTCTGACCTGATGTGTACTTGAGTCCATTGGCAACAGTCTTATTCATAGCTCCTCTAATTATCATGCCTATTTTACCTAGACCAGAAAAATCTGGATGCTCGCCTTTGCTTATTGCTTCAACATCAAGATTACCCAAAAAGTGTTTCATACCATAACTGATTTGATCATTTGTCATCGTCTGTACAAGTCTTCTAAAAAGCTCCAATCCTGCTGTCTTATATCCATACTCTTCAATGAAATCAAGATTGTATTGCCAAAGACTTGCTTCTGAAACATCATTTGCTTCAATTGCTTGTGTGACATTATTACCTAGAATGGTTCCTGCAATCAGTGCTGGACCAATTCCTCCTGCATCAATTGGTTTTGGCATCCAAGCAGAATCACCAACTAACAAGTAACCACCTGATACAAGGCAATCATTTTGCCTTCTAACAGAAACTTGGAAAACTCCTGTGTTATTGTGGACATCTTCTTGATCTTGTGAAAGTTTTGCATTTTTGATTGCTCTGTTTCTTTGAAGATATTCTTCCATTAATGATGCAACACTATCTGTTTTTCCAAGTCTTTTGTTTCTTTGTTCTAAAATTGATTTTTCAACACCTAGTCCAATGTTTACTTTATTTTCAGCTTTTGGAAAAACCCATCCATATCCACCCGGTGCAATATCTTGATCTAGATGAATTATACAGTAATCAGGATCAAACTCTGTAAGATCTTTTTCACCAGGTTCAAAATACATTATATGTCTTCCAGTAGATTCCACATCCCTTCTATCAATTTTTCTCTCAATTTTTGTAGAATTTTGTAGTTGGTTTCTTAACATTGAAGTTATTCCAGTGGCATCTACAACAATTTTTGCAGTTTTTTTGTAAGGCTGTTTTGTTTTATTGTCCAATCCTTGAACACCAATTACTTGCTGGTCATCATAAATCAGGCCTGTAAGATTAATCTCAAAATCAAAAACTACTCCCATTTTTTTTGTTCTATCATTTTGAATTTCAGGAAGTTTTTGGCGGTTTAACATATAGCCATCTCCATCAAATGGAATGGCAGTTTCTTTGTCAGGTGAAAATGCCATAACGCCTTTTACGTCATGTTCAATTTCAGGTCTAGTCCAAGGAATTTTAATTCGTTCTGTCATAAAATCAACAGCCTCTTTTGAACACGCATCACCACATGTCCAACCAGGCGATGATTTTCTACCAGGTAAATGTTCTGGATTTCGATCTATTGAAAGAATTTTCAGATTTTGATTTGAATAATGTGATATTGCTTGTGCTGCAATTGTACCTGTTAGTCCACCACCAGCAACTATTACATCATAATCCGTTTCCAATAACATTTCACTACCTAGTCACTATTTAAAATAATGTAGATTAAAAATACAACTGGGTCCGTTCGTCGCGGCGTCATCAGAGCTTGGCGCTCAGACTGGAGCGGCTTTTATTTCTTCATTCCCATTAGTATACTATTTTGAATTTTTATTAAGTTTTAGTAATTGTTGATAGATCTTTTTTGAATCTTTTTTGACATAAACTGGGCATGAAATATTTATCTTGATGGCGTCTTTGTTCTCTAATAGAATTTTTCCTTCAAGCATTTTTTGCTTACTTATTTTTAATTTTAAACCAGAACTTGATATGTTATTATCTATATTTTCATAAATTTGATTGTAATCAGCCTTGTTAAACATTTTAAAAAAGTTAATGATGAATAATTCAGCATTTTTCTTTTTCAAGCTAATTGATAGAAGTGTTATAGGATTATCAAAATGACCTGTTAGATTTTGAACTTGAAACTTTTCTTGCTCTATACCAAAACTTTCTTGAAACGCAGTGAAAATCTTCTCTTGGCTTTCAGTTGCATGAAGTATAACGTCAATTTTAACTTCAGCGTTTAATGACATTTAATGAATCTATTATGAAACAGTTCGTTTGTTTTTTGCTTCTAGAAGAACTGTCTGTGCCTCAGCAGTCTTGATTAATTTTACTTTTTCCAGACCAACATGTCTTAGTTTAATGACTTTTTTTGCAGCACTCATAATATCAGAGTTTATTTTCCCATAACATGCGGCTTGAACAAAACCATCAATATCCATTGATGGGACGATTTTCTTGATTGCATCTTGTGCAATCAAACGTAATTTATGTTGCCGGGAAGTATTTAGCTGTCTATGAGTTAGTGCGAGTATTTTAATTCTGAATACATAATGATCTTTTGTTTCAACATCTATCACAAAATTGACCTTGGATGAACCCCTTCTTACAAGACTCCTCAAAAATTCTTTTGAATACTCAAATCGCTTAAAAATTGTTTTTGCTTTGTCATCTACTACATTATCTATTTGAAAAAATATCTTGTATTGATGTTGAGATGGATCCCCTTTTAGAATATCCCATAATGTAACTTCTAACACTCTACCTTTTGCGTTTTCGTCATCTGTGATTGGGACATAACCCAATGTGACATCATTAAAAGAATCAGGTGCAATTACATGAACCCATTTTTTTTCCTTCCACTTGTCTTTAATTTTTCGGGCTTTTCGTGCCAATTATTTTCGACCTTTGTTTTCTGAATATAAACTCTGCTGACTTAGATTATCTTTCCACCAAAATATTTCTGTAGAACTTCTGGTACTCTTATGTGTCCATCGTTTGTTTGAAAATTTTCCATTATAGAAACAATAGTTCTTTCCACTGCAACTAATGTACTGTTTAATGTATGAACATATTTTGTATCTTCGTTTGATTTGTCACGAAATCTAATCTTTAATCGCCTTGATTGAAAATCTAGACAATTAGAGCACGAAACGATTTCTCTATACGTATTCTGTCCTGCCATCCACGCTTCAATATCAAAAGTTTTTGCAGACATTTTTCCCATATCACCACTTGAAAGAAGCATTACTTTGAATGGGATCTCTAGTTTTTGATAAAATTCTTCAGTGACAGATATCATTTTTTCGTGCTCATTCCAAGAATTTTCTGGTTTTGAAAAAACAAATTGTTCAATTTTATCAAATTGGTGGACGCGGAAAATTCCTTTTTGATCCTTTCCATGGGCACCAGCTTCTTTTCGAAAACATGGACTAAATGAGGCGTATCTAAATGGAAGTTTATTCCCATCCAAGATCTCGTCAGCATGCATTGATGCAATAGCATGTTCTGATGTCCCAATTAAGAAAAGATCTTCACCATGTACCTTGTAAATCACATCTTCAAAGTCATCAGCGATTACTGCGCCCTCCATAGATTTTCTATTAATCATGTATGGTGGCTGGATTAAATCATAATTTTTTTCTGCCATAAAATCAAGCGCATATGAAATTAATGCTTGACTAAGTTTTACCAATCCACCTTTTAGATAATAAAATCTTGCACCGGCATTTTTTGCAGCTCTTTCTAAATCTATTATGTTTAGATTTTGTCCAAGATCAATATGGTCATTTATTTTAAAATTAAATTCGGGTATAATACCCCACTTTCTTAATTCCAAATTAGCTGATTCATCATCTCCAATAGGAACAGATTCATGAAGTATGTTAGGTATGGAAAAAGCAAGATGAGTATAGATTTCCTCTACAGTTTTTTGATGTTCTTCAAGATCATCTAATTCTTTCGAAATTTTTGCCATGTCATTAAGAAGTTCTGATGCGTCTCCACCTGATTTTTTTGCTTGCCCAATTGCAATTGACATTTGATTTCGTTTTTTTCGCAGTTCATCAGTTTCTTTTATTAGATTTCTTCTTTTTTTATCAAGTTCAAGCATTTTGTCAAAATCAAATTCGATTGCTCTATCTTTTAACATTTTTTTAATTTTTTCAGGTTCGTCTCGGATGATTTTTGGGTCAAGCATTATTTTATAACCTCAAGTGCAAGATTTGCATGTTCAAGTACTTCATCTATAGTTGAGATTAACTTCCCCATATTATCACTATTTGAAAAATTAAAGACAAGTTTGTTATCAATTTTTTCTACTTTCATAGAGAGATTATCAGGGAAATCAATATTATCAGGTTCTAATGACTTTTCAACAGATCTAGCCATTTCGTCTGAAATGTTATGAATGATTATCTCTACTGTGCATTTTTGTGACATTTTCTTCTAGATAATCCAAGAACCCATCTAATTTGTCTTTGGTTATTTTTGCTCCTGCAGCAGCATCATGACCACCACCCATACCGTCAAATCTCACTGCACATTTTTTCATTAGATCACTCAAATTAATTTCAGATTTGCAATTATTTGATTTTCTTGAGGAGAATTTCACAGTTCCTTCCGAGCCATCAGTTCTTAGAATTACTATCTTTCCAATATTTTTTGGTGACCCTGCAATTAATGAGGAAATAGTTCCAGTCATAGTTTCAGGTACCAAACCTTCAGCATTGACCATAACACAGTTTTCATGACTACTTGTTCTCCATCTCTCATTTCCTAAAGTATTCATATACTCACGAATCATACTTCTATATTGACTAAGAATTTTTTCACCCTCTTGTAACATCTTATTTCTGTCACCCATACAGATAGAGATGCCAACACCTGATTTACTGATTCTTCCACAGGAGTTTAACATTGTTGAAAATTCTCGTCCATCTCTTAGAAAACTTCTCTTATCCTCTCTTGGAAATGTGTATGTGTATCCAATTAATTCATCCATAATTTCAGTGGCTTTTTTTCCTTGTGCAAACTCGCTAATACCCTCAATAATCATACGTTTTTCATCCTGATCTAAATCAGATGTGACTCTCCATCTTGCACCATCCTTCAATTGAATTCCACAAGAATTCAATACTTCAAGACAAGCATCCCTATTCCAAGTAAGACCTTCAATGAATGGTTGAGATGTAAATGCCAAGGCATCTGGAAGAGGTCTAGTTTCACGTCCAACTAATAGTAAATCTAAATTTACATCTACTAATCCAAGCTCTTTTGCTGTTTTGACAATTTTCTGATTTTCTCCAACGAATGATTTTTTATCACCTTGATCTTGTCTGTCACCAAGTGCAGAAACTACTGATATTCCAGATAAATTCTTGTTTTCTTTGTTCAAAGACAATGAAGCAAGGTATGCCATTCCTCCAGCAGATATCTCCTTTCCTCCATCAATATCAAATTTCCATGCATTGATTACATTCTGATTCTCCATCTCTTCTTCAGGGATTTGGTGGTGGTCTAATACTATCCAATTGTCACCAATTTTTTCGTCTAAATACTTACCGAACCCACCTCCTAGATCTGTTATTACATGTAGTCGTTTGTTCTCTTTTTTCATACTTTCAATCAAATTTTGACTAAATTCGTTTGTTGTTCTAACAGTGCAATTTGCACCTTGTCTTATGAGAGCTTTGGAGATAATGCTACCAGATGTGATGCCATCACAATCGATATGAGTTGTCACAAGAATACTCTTTTTTGATTTTATAGCATCAGTAATTTTATCTGAAAAATATGAAAGTGATTCTTGTAAATTTCTGCCCATTACTCAAGTTGGGCTACTACAGACTTATATTTCCATTTTTTAGGAAGTATTCCTTTATTCTTATAATGTGTTGAAAGCCTGTGAACTTTTGCCTCAATCAACTCGAGTGATCTGACATTTCTGCTATCACTTTTGTTGTCTTTAAGATGTTTCTGTAAATTGATTGCCTTGAGAACAATATTGTTCAAATCTTCAGGGATTTCAGGTGTTAGGTCATTCTCTTGTAGTACTTGAGAAATTGTCTTTTTGAGAATTGGTTTTACTAGTGGTATTGCATGTTGATCTCTTAGTTTGGTACCAATCAGACTTGAAGTCATACCGTCTTTTGCATATTTTATAATCAATTCTTCGATCTCTTTTGGTTCCATTTTTACCCAATCTGGTTTTTTTAATTCGATAGGTCTGATCGAGTGTGATTTGCCATGACTGTGTGTATGCATTCTACCCATGTTTCAAGGCTAATTTAGGTACGAAATTAAATGTATCTTGATGATAATTTGAAAAAAGTTAAATAATAACGCTAGCCACATTTGAACAGATACAAATGAACAAATCAATAGCATTAGGCGCAGTTTTTGCAGTCGCAATTTCAATGGGTGTTACCCCAGCATTTGCCCAGTATATGGGATCTGGT
>CAZIHG010000037.1:0-14079 GCA_964539205.1 uncultured Candidatus Nitrosopelagicus sp. | reverse complement strand
ATAACCCATCATGTGAGGAGAAGGTAAAGGAAGAAACTGGTGCTGACATCAGGGTAATACCAGATGGTTGTGAGGACGATGGCTCAAAATGCATCCATTGCGGTGGTCAAAGTAAAATTAGACCGTTTTTTGCCAGAGGGTACTAAAACTAATTAATTCAAAAAAACTGCAATTGATCATGACATTAGAACAAAAAACACAGAATATACTTCTAAAGCAATTTGAGGAAACTCGCTCCAGAACTCTAGAATTAGTAAAAACATTAGAAAAAGATGATTTCGGTGTACAGACAACATATTTTACGAGTCCACCAAAATGGCACTTGGGACATGTTAGTTGGTTAAACGAGATTGTTTTGAGTAAAACACAAAAAAATTATGAATTTTATTCGGATGAATTTTCAAAATACCTCAATTCATACTATAATCAATTTGGAAAACCACATGATAAAGCAAAACGTGGACTGATGTCAAGACCAACAGTTGAGGAAATTCTAGAATATTATGATGTAATTACCAAAAAGGTTACAAACGTTTTGCAGAATTCACTAACACCAGAGGCATCTTATCTGTTCACTATGTCAATTCACCATGAATGTCAACATCAGGAATTACTGGTTTATGACTTACAGCACTTACTTGGTGACCAATATAGACCTGTTAGGATAACAACTATAGAAAAACCATCTAATTTGAAGCAGGAATCTATCAAAATTCCTGGTGGTATCTATAAAATGGGATATTCAGGAAATGATTTTTGCTATGATATTGAATTGCCTGAGCATAAAGTATACCTTAACGACTTTCAAATTGAAAATTTCCCAGTGACCAATTCACAGTATCTAGAATTTATTGAGGATGGCGGCTATGATGACTTTTCGTTTTGGCTTTCAGATGGATGGGATGCTGTCAAGAAAAATGAGTGGAAGGCACCAATGTACTGGGAGAAAGACGGTGATGAGTGGTTTACAAGTGATTTTATTGGTAAACGAAAGATTAATCCTAATGAATCAGTATGTCATGTTAGCTTTTACGAAGCAATGGCATTCTGTAGATGGGCTGATAAAAGATTACCAACAGAAGCAGAGTGGGAGAAGGCTGCACTATGGAATGATAAAGAAAAATCTAAAACAATTTTTCCATGGGGTGATACACCTCCAACTAAAAATCATGCAAATCTTTTGGATTCTCATGTTTGGAGTTGTACAAACGTTGGTTCATATGAAAACGGAAAAAGCCATTACGGCTGTTATCAAATGATTGGCGATGTTTGGGAATGGACATCGTCTGAGTTTGTTGGGTATCCCGGCTTTAAGTCAGGATTTGATGAATATAATGACAAATGGTTTACTAATCAAAAAGTGTTGAGAGGTGGTTCCTTTGGAACTCCTGCTTTATCAATACGTGGTTCATATCGAAATTTTTTCAGATTAGATGAAAGATGGATGTTCTCAGGATTTAGATGCGTAAATAATACCTAGAATTTTTTTGCAAGAATTAACCCAAAATATTTTTTAGAATCAAACCAAATTTGTGTTATATCAAATCCTATTTTTTCAAATAATGACTCTATTTGTGATATATGAAACTTGTATGAATTCTCTGTATGAATTAATTCATTCTTTAATAACTCAAAACAAAGATTTGACTTTGGAATATTAACAAGCTGATCTGAACGTGAACGTAAATACATCTCTATTCTGCCTTCTGAGTCATTATAATGTGCTTCATGGATAAATTCTGAAATTTTAAAATTGCCATCTAACTCTTTGTTTATTCGTTCTAAAACATTCAGATTAAATTTTTTGGTGATACCTTTAGTGTCGTTATACGCATTATGTAAAATCTGAGTGTCTTTTTTGAGATCAACTCCCATCAAAAAATAATCAGATGATTTCATTAGATTATGAATTTTTGTAAGAAAATTATTTCCATCTTTCTTGCTAAAGTTTCCAAAACTTGATCCAAGGAATATGATAAGATTTGGTTTATCATCATAACTCTCAATGAAATCTAGACCATTTTCATATGTATCAATTATCCCTGTAACTTTCAGGTTTCTATAGTCTTCACATAATTCTTTTGCACTATCAATCAACACATCAGATACATCTATAGGAAAATACTCTACATATTTTTGAGATTGAAATAATCCGTCAATTAAAAGACGAGTTTTTGTGGAAGAACCACTACCTAATTCAACCAGTCTAACATTATTGGTAATGTGTGATGCTAAGTTCTTTGAAACATTTTTGAGAATGGATGATTCACATCTATAAAGATAGTATTCTGGTAATTCACAAATGTCGTCAAATAGCTGAGAACCGATTTCATTGTAGAAATATTTTGGATTGATTGATTTTGATCTATTCCGTAATGATAAAGCGATTTCTTCTGCAAATGTTTTCTGCCTTTTTATATGATTAGCTCTGAAATATTGCAAATTATCTTTGAGGAGGACTTTCTGATAATCTGATGAATTTTGAATGGATTTTGTACTCATATCTCAAAACCGGTTTTTTAATTGCATAAATTTCTTCTCTATATTTTTTCCATAGTGGTTATTTGATATACAAGTTTTAACGAGTTACTTTATGAATGAAATCTTAAGGGTTGAGGGCTTGACTAAGAATTTTACGAAAAAGGGTCTTTTACAAAGAAAATCACATACAATCACTGCAGTAAATAATGTCACATTTTCATTAGAAGATGATGAAATATTAGCAATCGCTGGACAATCAGGATCTGGAAAGTCAACTATCGCAAAATTAATTCTAAGAGCAATTGAACCTGACTCTGGGAATATTGTTTTTGAAGGTGATATTGTGACTAGTAATTCAAGTGCTCTTAGAAAGCTTAGAATGGAATGCCAGATGGTGTATCAAGATCCATATGATTCGATTAATCCTAGAATGAGAATATCTGATATTATTAGTGAGCCATTAGAAATTCACAAAATAGGAACAAAGGAATCTAGACATGAAATGGTTTTAGATGCATTACGTCAAGTTAAGCTTGAGCCTGTAGAAGATATTGCTAAAAAATACCCTCACATGTTATCTGGTGGCCAACGACAAAGAACTGTAATTGCTAGAGCGCTTGTGGTAAAACCTAGAGTGATAATAGCTGATGAACCAGTTTCTATGTTAGATGTGTCAATACGTGCAGAAATTTTAGAGTTGATGAATGAAATACACAAGAAAAATAAGATATCATTTATCTATATCACACATGATCTTGCAACAGCCAAATATTTTGCTAATCGAATCATAATTTTGTATCAGGGTAAAATTGTTGAGATTGGTAATGCCAATGATGTATTGACAAAACCCGAACATCCTTACACAAGAGCATTGATTGAAGCAATTTCTGAGCCAGACCCTGAAAATTTGTATAGAGATAAAAAAATTACTTGGGATGTAGAAAACTAGAATTAATTTGTGATGGAAGATTCTTCTTGTAAATTCAGCATGCGTTTATCTTTATATTTCAAGACGTGAGATGCACCATGTTTTGGAAACACACCATAAATCAACCTTGCTTTCTCAACAACTGAATCTTTTAACGAGACCATTATGAATTGGCTTCCTTCTGAACGCTCTTTAATTATTTTTGATAATTTTTCAGCATTTGGCGCATCAAGATGTGCATCAACCTCGTCAAACATGTAAAATGGTGATGGATTTAGTTTTTGCAGTGCCAAAACAAATACTGTTGCAGCTAGAGATTTTTCGCCACCACTGATGGATGTTGACTCACGCTTTGGTTTATTTGGAAATTGTAATATGTAATTTAATCCAGATGCAAAAATATCATCTTCGTTTTCTAGTTCTAACCATGCATTACCACCTGTCATTTTTGAAAATGCATCGCGTACCTGCTTATCAACCGTATCAAAGGCATCCAAAAATGTTTGTCTTTTATCCTTATCAACAGACTCGATAAATGCAACAATTTCATTTCGTTCTTCTTGAAGTGTATTTTTGTGAGATGAAGAGGTTTTGTAACCTTGCGACACCTGAACATATTGTAATGGGGAACCTGAGTTGAGTGAAGAACTCATTCTCTCCTGCTCCTTGCTTAATGAATTTATTATTAATCCTACATCAAAGACTTCAATTGTCTCATCATATCCAAATTTTTCTAATAATGTTTTAATTTTGGATTCACGTTCTGTTAAATCTCTTAAATCACGTTCTAAACCATCTATTCTTCTATCACGGACTCCAATTTCTTTGGTGAACTCTTCAACCCCATCACGTAATGTTTCAATTTTTAAATCAAATTCTTGTTGCTTTTCAACAGATGTGCCAGAAGTAGAGATCAAATTTTGTTCTTGTTGACGTAACTGAACTAATTCGTTATCTGCCTGCTCTTTCTCTTTTTCAGATTTTCGTACACCAACTTCGAGTGTGTATTTTTCCTGATTTAATGCAGAATGTTCATGCTGTGCTGAATTTTTTTCACTTCTTATCCGTGTCTGATCAGCCATTAATGATGCAAGATTACTCTCTTTTTCTTTTAATTCTGATTGCAAGTTATCATATTTGTTTCTTGAATTACCATATTGTTCGTTTAACAGTGTTAGCTCATTTGCAAGACTTTGCATTTGTGGTTCAGCATAATTTTGTCTAACTAGTTTTATTTGTGATTCAATTGATTCCAGTTGGGAATTTTGTGTGATGAGTTCTCTTTCAAGTCTTTCTTTTTTTCTTTTCAGTTTATCAATCCTTGATGTAAATTGACCGAGAGTTTCATTCGCAGTATTGATTTTTTGTCTTAGATCGGTATTACTATTATTTGTCACGGTCATTCCACTCTCAGAAACCGATAGACGCTTTTCATATGATTTAATCAATGCCTCAATTTTTTTCATTGAGCTTTTCTTTTTTTGTAGTGTTGAGCGCAGTGAAGAAATCATTGATTGTAATCCGTCAACAGAATCACTCATGTTAATAATTTTAGTTAGCTTTGAAATTTTTGAATCAATATCAATTACTACTGATGTATTTCGTGCCTCAAAAAATTCACCTTCTAATGTGATTGCCTTAAATCCTGATTTTGATAAACGGATAGCAGAATTTCGTGATTTTGCTAAAAATACATTCCCAAATAGTAAAGTTTTGAGTTTCTTAAATTTCTCATTACAAGATACATAGTCAGATAATAAACCAATAACTTCAGAATCATTTGGTGATTCTATGTCAAGATCAGGAATAGATTCTAATGGTATTATCTTTAGTTTTGGGAGCTTCTGTTCTTGTACAAATTCTGCGAGTGAAACAAGAGTGGTGAAGTCTTTCACAACTACTGCCTTTATCCAATCTGCGCACACCGCCATAATTGAGCGCTCATATTTTTTATCCCATTTTAGAATTTCATATACTAATCCTTTAATTCCCAAGTTTTCAGAACTATGTTTTAATTTAGAAATTGAATAGTCTTCATGCATAATTCCTTTTGCAAATTTTATCTTTGTTTCATATTTATCAGCACCTTTTGACGATGCATTGATAAGTTCAGTAAGTCCGTTGATATCTTTTTCAAGAGTCTGTTTTTTTAAAGTAAATTTTCTTAATCGATGATTAATCTCATCTATACTTTGTTTATGATTATCACTGGCACGTTCTAGTTTAATGTGTTGTTTTTGTAGATGAGTGATATTAGTTGAGTAACCACTCTGTTTTGTTGTGTTCGATAAGATTTTTTCATCAGCGTCAGTAATTTCGCTTACAAGTTTTCCAACTAATAATTTAGCATGATTTCTTTTAGTAATTAATTTTTCAATTTTAGTGTCAACCTCATGTCTTTGTGCTGATACTTGTGATTGTTTTTTTAATACATCATTTCTTTTAGAGCTTATTATTTTTGTCTCACTATCAAGTAAACTTCTTTTTACACGGAGTTTTCTAATATTTTCTTTCAAACCAGAAGTTTGTGAATCAAAAGAATCACGTTGTTCTGTTAACAGATTTAATGAGTCAGATAGTTCAGGTAAACGCGTGTTGATAAAGTCTAAACGCTTGTTACTTGTGGTTATATTACTTTGAGCAGAATCTAAAGTTTGTTTAGATGTACTTAGATGGGTTTCAATTTCAGATTTTGCTTTATTGTATTTACTCACTTCATCCATAAACTCATCTTTTTGTTTTTGTAATTCTGTACGCTCTTTACGTTTTATACTCCGTTCCTCATCAATGTGTTTTTTTTCAGAATTAAGAGAATTGAGAGTTTTTTGCTTTGATGATTTTTGATCAAGAATTGATTTTAAGTCACTTGCCGCAGAAATTGCTTTATAGCGATTTAATTCACGCTCAATTAAATCGTAGCGTAATTTATCATTTCGATCTTCCTCCAACTCATCAATTCGTTTTTTCACCTCACCCATTTTTGCTAGTGCGATGGCAAGTTTTTGATCAGCGATAAGAAGTTGTTTTTCTGCATCCTTTTTCTTTTCGTCAAAGTCAGATAGGCCAATTAGATCCTCTATAACCTGCCTTTTTTCTTCACCATTCATTTCAGATATTCTTTGAACAGTGCCTTGCTGAACATTATTTATCTGATTTAGACCTGCATTTGCAAGATTCATGAGATCTAAAATTTTACTCCGTATGACTTTATTTTTGTTCAAATAATATACATTGTCTCCCTTTTCACTCATTTCCCTAGTTATTGTGACAATATCAGAATCTACTGCAATCATTCGATCAGAATTATCAAAATGCACACTAGTTCGTGCTAATTTTGGTCCACGCCTCGCTGCACCATCAATATCATGCATCAATGCGCGTAAATTTGGGGCTCGCATTACAGTTGGTTTATTCTCACCCAGTGCAAATGTTATGGCATCTAAAATGTTACTTTTACCAGAACCATTTGGACCAGAAATGGATATCAAACCAGGTTCGAAATCTACTATAGTATTTTTAAATCCAAATGACTTGAATCCAAATATCTCTACTTTTTTTATATGCACCAATAAGAATTATTTTTTGATCGGTTGCATAATCAATCCGAACAAGTTTAGTTGACTTGGCTAACAAACTTTGTAGTGTTATGTGTTTCTAGAGATTAATCTCCACGGACAAATTTTTCAAGTTCAGTTTTGGCTACTGGGTCAGTCATCTGTTCGATTGGATGCTTCATTAAATAAGCACTTGCAGGTATAATGGGTCCACCCATACCTCTGTCCAATGCTATTTTTGCTAATCTTATAGCGTCTATAACTATACCTGCAGAATTTGCCTTATCATCAACTTCGAGCCTAACTTCCATATTATATGGTATGTTGGCCCATTGTCTTCCCTCAATTCTCATGAACATAAGTTTTGTATTGCCTAAGAATGGGATGAAGTCAGAAGGTCCAACATAGATTTGTTCGTCATCAAGCCTATCAGTTAATTGGCTTTGAACACTTTCAGTTTTTGAAATCCTTTTACTCACCAATCTCTCTTGCTCTTTCATATTCAAAAAGTCTGTATTACCACCAACATTGATTTGGTATGTTTTTTCGATTTTTGTGCCTCTTTCATCACATAATCTTGCTAAAGTACGGTGTACTATGGTAGCACCAACTTGACCCTTTATATCATCACCAATGATTGGAATGTTTTTTTCTTTGAATTTTTGAGCCCACTCCTGATCAGAGGCTATGAATGCTGGCATACAATTAACAAACGCTGTATTCGTCTCAAGACAGATGTTTGCCCAAAACTGGGTAGCCTTCTCAGATCCAACTGGTAAATAAGAAACAATAATCTCCGTTCCAGTTTCACTGATGATTTTTTTTATTTCATTTTCTAATTCAGACTGGGATTTACCGCTCTGGATAGGTTTTACTTTATTTTCGACCCATATTCCAACTCCGTCTAATGCAGGACTTTCATATACAATGCCATCAGTTTTTGGCATATCATTTTTGTCAATCCAGTTGACCATATTAGGTGACTCATAGATTGCCTCGTTTACTGCCTTTCCAATCTTATTTTCACCAACATCAAATCCTGCAACAAAATCAATATCATGAATAGAATAATCACGTAATTTATCATGAATTATACCAATAACTTGTTGAGAAGGATTTTTACGATAATATTCAATCCCTTGAATCAAGCCTGAAAAACAATTTCCCAGTCCAACCAAGGCAACTTTGATTTTCTCAACCATTTAAGATTTTTTAAGTAGTTAATGGTTTAAAGCTTTCTTCGCCTGATAAAGAAAATTTTTTAATTGGTGAATTTACTTAGATGTTATGAAGAATGAGATACATGTCAAGGAGATCAATTCAGTAAGTATAGAAAATGGTGTGATCATTAATGGATTTCCATCTTCTGGTATTACTAGTGCAATTGCTACTGAATCTATGATTAATACAAGTAATTTTGAATTAGGTGGAATAATAGATTCAGAGCGGTTTCCTCCTATAAGCATCATAAAAAATGGGGAACCAAATTATCCAGCACGAATATTTGTTAACAACGATCTAAAAGTTGCAGTTTTTTCCTCGTACTTGACACTTGATGTATCACTACATAGATCTGCAGCTAGATTAATGTTGGATTGGTTAGAAGAGAAAAAGGCTTCTATTATTGTAAGTAGTATAACAGTAAAAGGTACAGCAGGAACAGAAGTTTTTGGTGTTGCATCTACCGGTAATGCTAGAGGAAAGTTAGTAGATGCAGGAATAACAGTTGTAGAAAATGCAACTGTACCAGGGATCTCTGGTGTTTTGTTGAATGAAGGAATGCTACAAGGTATAGATGTAATTGTTCTTTTGGTTTCATCAGACAAAGAATTCCCAGATTTTCAAGCAACATCAAATCTTTGTAATACACTATCTAATTTAGTCCCTGGTGTTTCTTGTAACCTTGAAAAATTAGAAAAGGAATCTAAAATTATTGAGCAGCAAATTAAGCAAGCGGAAACAGATACAAAAGATTTAAGCGACAATATATATCGCTAACATTCTAATCGCATCCTTTTGCTGTAAAATGGAAATTTTATTCTCTTTTGCTGTAATGGTAATTGTTATTTCAGCATCTGGTGTAATGTCACCAGGCCCATTATTTGCAGCAAATATTGTTTATGGACTAAAAGAAGGAAAGATGGCAGGCCTCAAAATGGCAACGGGTCATACTATAGTCGAACTTCCATTGATTATCTTACTTGGTGTTGGAACAATATCATTAGAAAACTTTCCTGAATTTAGAATTTCATTTACAATTATTGGTGCTATAGGATTATTTGTGTTTGCTGGGTTACAGATAAAATCTATTTTCAAAAATAATTTTGAAAAGAAAACAAACAGAGGTAACAATTCATTTTTAGCAGGAATTTTTCTTAGTGCATTAAACCCCTTTTTCATAATTTGGTGGTTAACTATAGGCTTCATATTGATTACAGAGTCAATTTCGATTTGGGGATTTTCTGGTATTCTGATACTTTTTGTTTTTCATATATGGATGGATTATGTTTGGCTTTTTATGGTTGCAGGTTTCGCATCAAAGACAAAAAACATTCTTTCAAATAAAAATTATAAAATATTAATTATTGGTTTGAGTTTGATGTTAATTTATTTTGGAGTAGAATTTCTTTTACAAATTTAAAATTAAACTCTCATGATATCAATTTCGATGGATGACACATTACGTTTTTTACCATCATTTGATTCTAACAAGTCTGATGAAATTCTTACATCACTAATTTTGTAACCAACAGAATTCATTCGTTTTAAAATAAATTGAGATACATCAACTGCAGTTGTTATGCTTTTTCCGCGTGCTCGAATAGTGACAAGTGGTAATGATGATAATTGTGTAAGAGTTGAGTTTACATATGTCATTATTGGTTTCTTTCCAATTGGAATTGTATTTCGTGTTTGTGGTTCTTGGGTTGAATCTTTTTTTTCATTAATAGTTTTAGTGTTTGATTCTTCAATAGTTTTGGTGTTTGATTCTTCAATAGTTTTAGATTCTTGAATGGCTTCAGGTTTAGTGCTCTCTGATTCTTCTGATTGAGTTTCTAATTCAGATAATATATCTTCAGCATCACTATGTGAGTTTTTACTCATTTTCTGAAATTATTTCATAGGTGTTATTTTTTAAGGTTCTCTTTCTCAATGTAATCTTCTAAAATTGAACCAACATCTTTTCCATCAGCAGATTTTATTTTATTAACAATTTCGACTTCTTCAATTTCAAAACAATTGAGAAAATCTTGATGGTCCTTAAAAGCCAAAATTATTTTATCGTTAAATATGCAATGGTATAGCTTTTCTTTCTCCATGATTTCAGGTTTTAGTTTGACTCCATCATTATTTGCAGTAATTGGTTCTGACATTGTTTTAACTATTTTTATTATATTTAGAGATTAATTATGATTTTTATTTTGTGACACAGCATGTTGATTTGTTAATATTTCTCATAGCCCACCATATTGAAAATGTCAATGCAGCAATGGAAATAAATTTCAATTCTAAGCCTTGAAGTGGAAATATTGCCAATCCACCAACCACCCCTAAAATTGCTGTTAATGATGTGGTACATGCAGGGCAACCAGGAGTAAATGCAGTCAATGTTCCACCTAAAAATGTGGACATTCCATTTTTCTTTATACTATTACTTTGCTGTATTTTTATGTTATATGCGACTAATGCAATGTTAATTCCTGCTAATATAGCAACAGTTGTTGTTAAACTAATTGATGTGATAATATAGATTGGTATTAATTCAATATCTGTACTAATATGTGATATTGCCATTTCAAGTGTCAAAAAATAATACAATATACCTAGAATGAAACCAGATATAATCGCAATTGAACCAAACAGTTTTTGTTTTAGTATATCACTAATTGATAATTTTAGCATCATGTTGTTTTTAATGTAATTATGCTATTAATTTTAGCATTTCGTAAAACGCCTTATTATTCTACAATAACTATTCCTTGCATCCATGGATGAACCATACAGAAGTAATCATAGGTTCCTGGATTATCAAGTGTGACAGAATAACTCATATCAATCATAATTAGACTACTGTCCCATATACCGTCTGGACCATCAGTTGCATTACCACTTGTTGCTGTATGTGGTGCAGTATCAGAATTTACAAAAGTCACTGTACCTCCAGCACTAATTGTAACTGAACTTGGATCATAACACTCTGGTTCACAGCCAGGTGCTGCAGAACCTGCTACTGGAACAACTTCTACACTCATTGGTGCCGCTGCAGCTTTTGCGGCTGCTTCAGCTGCTGCTTTTTCAGATGCTGCTTTTTCAGCTGCAGCTTTTTCAGCTGCTGCTTTATCTGCTATCAAATTATCACTAATGCCAAAAATCATAATTTCTTCAGAACCTGCTAAAAAGTCAATTGTTAGTCTTTGTCCAATTTGAACAAAGTCATGATTCTCTTCACCATCTATTGTGACAAAATAACTACCATCATCAAATGCTGTAATTGCATCCTTACTCATTGTAATTGTTATCTGACCATCTAACCTATTATCCATCATAACTGTGACAGAATTTTCATCTGGATTATTAGTAATGGAATCAACTATACCACCACGAATTGTGTACTTCAAAAATCCAGTAAGAGTGTCTGGACTAGATGGTGTTGATGCTGGTTCAGGTGGACTTGGTTGTGTCGGTGGAGTGTATGTTTGAGTTGGCATTGGTGCTGTTGGTGCAGGAGATACTGATGTTGAACCATCAGGTGTTAGACCTACCATTATACCTAACATTACTGCCATAAATCCAATCGCAAATGCTGCGCCAAATTTATCTACACCTGCCATATATTTTTCGAAATTTGAACTAGTATAAATATCTAATAATAAAAAGCAATCAAAAATTTATTTGGTGTACAGAAAAACAATATGTATGACAGAAATTGATACAACAAAGAAAGTTTACCTGTTCACACATGGTAGGATGGATCTTCAAGAAAAATCAATCAATATACTAACATCAAATGGTTTTTCGAGTGAGAACATTATTCTGGCTGACCCAAAAAAGGCTGGTGAAGTAGATGATTATATGGCAATGCTTTGGATGCCGCCAAACCCAGATCATATAAAAATCCAAAAAATTACCAAAGTTGAACCATGTGAACCAGAAGGAATGATAGGTGTTTGGAAAGGTGTCACTAAAGAAGACATCTCTGAAATTAAATTAGAATAAGTTACAAATCATTAATCAGACCAGACATAAAATTTTTGAACTCATCATCAGAGAATTTCACTACCTCATACTGTTTTTCTTTCTGAGATATTTTTATAGATTCTATATGGTAGCATGGTTTCTTATTTTTTAGCATTCCAAAATAAAATCCAGAACATGAACAAAACTCTAAATCAGGATCTAACCAATGTTCTTTTTCCTTACCAACTACTGTCCAAATTTTTCTATCACTAGGTAGAAAATGATGTAATTTTATCCGTTTTTCAGATATTACCGAATCAATTTTTTCTGATTTTTTATTCATAAGAATTTAATTTACCACATTCGTATAATCTTGATGGTCAGAATAAAAATCATCGAAGGCCAGCCTGCATTAATTATGGAAGCTGAAAAAAGACATCTTATTATTTCAGATTTGCATATTGGATTTGAACATAAATTCTCATCAAATAAAATTTTTTTGGGAAAAAATTCTGCAACTATGAATATAGTAAATGATATCAAAAAATTAATTCAAACTGAGAATGTTGAATCAATAATATTATTGGGTGATATAAAATCTGGTATTGAAAAAATTTCTAAAAATGAGTGGAATGATATACCACAATTTTTTGATGAAATAAAAAAAAATGCAGACATAACTCTTGTCCCAGGGAATCATGATGCAAATATACAAAATCTTCTACCAGATAGTATTACAATGATTAGCTCTAAAGGATTAGTCATTGATAATGTATTATTAACTCACGGGCATACTATGCCAACAGAAAATTTTTCCCACATAAATAAAATCATAATGGGCCACTTACATCCTGTATTTTTTGATGAAGACTCGTTGGTCAATGGACAACGAGTGTGGTTATCACTTAAAGCAAAAAAGGAATTAATTTTCCCATCCACTTCTGGTGAAATTGAGATTACAGTCATACCTTCGTTTAACCCATACATCTATGCCACACGAAAACAATTCTACAAAAAGTCAATATCTCCCATCATTCAAAAAGTGAAGACTGATGCGAATGTAAAGATTGTAACACTTGACGGTGTAATAGTTGGTGACGAATCTATGCTTAATGAACTAATTTAATTCTTGATATGGTTGCAATGGATCTGTTGTGGTTTGGTTTTTTTGTAACCATTCCAATGTTTTGACGAATGATTCTGAAAGTTCTGGTGTTGTTAAAACAGGTATGCCAAGTTCAAGTGATTTTCTTCTAATTTGATATTCATCATAAAGCATGCCAATATATTTCTCCAATGTAGAGGTACTTGGAATATTTATGATAAAATCAATTTTTCGCTCATAAAGTAAATCAGCAATGTTTGGTTTTCTTTCTGGCTCACTAATTTTATGATCAATCTCTACATCACCTAATTTTTCTTGGAAGAATTCTGCTGTGTGTTCTGTTGCCATTAAGGTGAATCCAAGTTTTTTGAGTAATGCAATTGTTGGTAATAATTTTTCTCTATTCTCTGTACCACCAATTGTAACTAGCGCTGCACCATTGTTTGGTAAATTATAACCAACAGATGCTAATCCTTTTGATAATGCGTCATAGAAACTATCTCCAAAACATGCTACTTCACCAGTTGATTGCATCTCTACTCCAAGAACAATATCTGCTCCGTCTAACTGCATAAATGAAAATTGTGGGACTTTAATTCCATGAATTGGGATCTTTTGCCATTCAGTAGATGGAATATCAGGTAGCGATTTCCCAAGTACAGCTTTTGCAGCAAGAGAAATTAAATTTATTCTTACAAGTTTGGATACAAATGGCATGGAACGTGATGCACGTATGTTAAGTTCAATTACGTATTCTTGATCATTGTGTATTAGAAATTGTAGATTAAATGGACCTTTAATTTTGAATTCTTTTGCTATACGTATTGTAGAGT
>CAZIHG010000036.1:0-9439 GCA_964539205.1 uncultured Candidatus Nitrosopelagicus sp. | reverse complement strand
GTCTTCTGCAACTGCAGTGATTTTTAGTGAATCAGGAATTATTGTTTTATCACCAACTAAAGAGTGGTATCTAGTTGCTCTAAATGGATTTTTTATTCCATTAAACATAGAATCATCATAGTGCTTAACTTGACTTGTTTTTCCATGGCGAACATTTCCAGCATTAACAACTTTACCACCAAAACATGATATTATTCCTTGATGTCCAAGGCATACTCCTAATATTGGTGTGGTTGGTCCAAGTTCCTGTATAACTTCTTTACATATACCAAAGTATCTTTTATCATCAGGCGTTCCAGGTCCAGGAGAAATTATTATAGCATTATATCCTCCATTTTTGATCTGCTCAATTGTGAGTTCATCATTTCTGATCACATTTGATGTTACACCAAGTTCACCTAATCTCTGTGCCAAATTATATACAAACGAATCATAGTTATCTATAATCAAAAATTTCATTTTGACGCCTCCTTTAATGCGGTAATCATTGCATTTGCTTTATGTTCTGTTTCATCAAGCTCATTTTTTGCGATGGAATCAAAAACTATGCCAGCACCAGCTTGTACAAATCCTGATTTACCGTTAGCAAAGATACTGCGAATCGCTATCGCAAAATCACAGCATCCATTAAATGAGAAATATCCTATAGCACCTGCATATGCACCTCTAGATTCTGGTTCTAATTCATCAATTATTTCCATGGCTCTGACTTTTGGTGCACCAGAAACGGTTCCAGCGGGAAAAACTGCTTTGAATGCATCATACATGTCAAATTTACTACTTAACTGTCCAACCACATGTGTGACCATATGCTGAACGTGACTGAATTTTTTTACTTCCATAAGTTCTTTGACGCGTACCGTGCCATAATCACAGACTCTACCAATATCATTTCTACCTAAATCTACAAGCATGGTATGCTCTGCCAATTCTTTTTCATCAGTGATTAATTCTTGTCGCATCTTCTCATTTTTTTCGGCATCATCAGTAATTTTTCGTGTACCAGCAATTGGAAATGTTTCAATCTGATCATCTGTGACACGAATTAGCATCTCAGGACTAGAACCAATTATTGTTTTCTGATCCATTTTCATATGATACAAATATGGTGATGGGTTTAACGAACGCAGTTTACCATAAACTTTCAGATAATCACCATCTGCATTGAAGGAGAATTTTCTAGATAACACAACTTGAAAAATATCTCCATCGTAGATGTATTTTTTTGCTTTATCAACAATATTGGTAAATTGTTCTTCATCAACATTGCTTATAATTTCAGAAATTGTAAAATCACCAAAGTTTGATTCTGATCTTTTAATTTCGTCAATTCTATTATTTTCATAATAGAAATAAAGCAATTTTTTTTGTTTATTGTCAAATAATATACCATCAGTGTATATCCCAAATTCCATTATTGGTTCTTCGGTCACATGATTTTTTGGAATTTTTTCCCATAATCTGATTGCATCATAGTTTATGTTACCGACAGCACCACCAAGATACCTATATGATTGATCAGTTGTTTTTAGAACTAATTCTTTGATTTTGTTTAATGGATCCGAGGTTTTGACTGATTCAACAGTGCCATCCCTTTTTTCAATTGTAATTTTATCATAATATCCTTTTACAATAAATTCAGGATCAAATCCCATGATTGACGTTTCAGATAATTCTTCAGGCCCAGTTAATGATTCAAACAAAAATGAATATTTGTAATTTCTAGAAATCTTATTATAAATTTCAAATTGGTTACCATCTAACGATAGGGATATTATCTTAGGAGTGCTTGGTTGTCCAAAGACGGTCACCATTCATAACACACGTGAAAATTGTCATTATTTAAAGCTGATTAAGTTATTAATCAAACAAAATTGAGCGATCTACAATTAGATCCGAGTTTTGACATATAATCATGAACTCATTCAGCAACGGTGTACAGCGAATTGCCATTCACTCACAACTGATTGGTCTCAAAACTATTTTGAAGATTTCAAACACATTTGGAAAATAGTCATGTGACCAAGCATAAATTTGATATGTGTGGTACCGTAATGGTACCGTACTTTTAAATATGCGATCTGTGTATGTGTGTTATGGGAAAAAATACCTGTAATAGATGTGGAACTGATGGATTAGGCTGGAGTCAGGAACATCACCGGTTAACTGGTAAATGGAAACTTGAAAATCACCAAGGTTGTAATTTTTCCTAATTTTCTAAGAATCTATAGGCTTTGTTATTGCACCATACGCTGCGGATCCAACTAATGAGGCATATTTTGCTAACGCACCAGAAGTATAATTTGGATTTGGTTTACTCCATTCATTTTTTCTTTGTTTTAATTCATCCTGTGACACATGAAGGTTGATAGAATTTTCATTAGTACTAATACTGATTTTATCACCATTTTTTACCAATCCAATTGGACCACCAACAAATGCTTCTGGTGCAACATGTCCAACCATAAATCCAAGTGATCCACCACAAAACCTTCCATCTGTTACCATAGCCACTTTCTTTCCTAAACCTTGTCCTACAAGTGCTGCAGTAGTTGCAAGCATTTCTCTCATCCCAGGACCACCTTTTGGTCCTTCATATCTAATAACAACAACATCACCTTCCTCAATTTCACCTTTTGAGACAGCATCAAACGCAAGCTCTTCTCTATCAAATACTTTAGCAGTTCCTGTAAATTCAGTCATTTCCACACCCGCAGTTTTTATGACTGCGCCATCTGGGGCTAATGTTCCATTGAGTATCATTGCTGTACCAACATTATGAATTGGCGATTCAGTTGATTTTACAATTTGCTGCTCCGGTGATTCTGGTAGAGAAAATTGTTCGATGTTTTCTTTGATTGTTTTTCCAGTGACCGTCATTGTATTTGGATGAATTAAATCTCTAGCCAATAATTTTTTTAGTACAAATGGTATACCACCTATCTTATCCAAACTATTCATAACATAACTTCCTCCAGGTTTCATATCAGCAATATGAGGTGTTTTCTTTCTAATTCTTTCAAAATCGTCATATGTTAGTTTGATTCCTGCTTCATTTGACAATGCTAATAGATGTAAAATTCCATTAGTTGATCCACCTACCGCATTTAACATTGTAATTGCATTTTCAAATGCTTCAAATGTCAAAATCTCACGTGGTTTTATGCCCAATTCAAGTAGTTTTGTACATGCCAAACCAGTATCAAAAACAATTTTTTCCCGTCTATCATCTTCTGCGGGTGGACTTGCACTTCCTGGTAAAGCAAGACCAATTGCTTCTGAAATTGATGCCATAGTATTTGCAGTGAACATGCCACCACACGAACCAGCATTTGGGCATGCAACATCCTCTATATTTTTTAATTCTTCAAGTGAAATTTTTCCTGCATCGTATGATCCAACAGCTTCGTAAACATCAACAACTGTCAGTTCTTCACCATTAAGCATCCCTGGCATTATAGTGCCACCATAAACAAATACTGATGGAATATTAAGTCTGGCCATAGCCATCATTGTACCAGGTAAACTTTTGTCACACCCTGCAATTCCTACTAATGCATCATATTGATGTGCTCTAACCATTAATTCAATTGAATCTGCGATTACTTCTCTACTGATAAGAGATGATTTCATTCCTTCATGACCCATTGCAATACCATCACTAACTGCTATTGTGCTAAATTCTCTTGGTGTTGCACCACCATCATGGACACCTTCTTTTGCTTTTTGTGCAAGTGTTGGTAGATGTATGTTACATGGAGTTGCCTCATTCCCTGTATGACAAACTCCAACGAATGATTTGCTTAGATCATCATCTGTAAGACCCATTGCTTTATACATTGCACGGTGAGGTGCACGTGCGGTTCCATCAACCACATTTCTACTTGAAATTGTCATTAGAATCACCTGTTAATCATTTGTGAATCTAATTCAGACAATTGCTGTTCAATTGCATTTTGGTCTTCACTACCGTATGATATCAAGATTCTATCTTCTTCCATTACTATATACTCCCTAATGTCATTTACTTGTTTATGGTTGATAAAGTACTTTAATGAATAATCCTCATTTGTACAGAATTCACGACCATCTGGGAATTGGAAGCAATTATCATCTAGACCAATATTCATCGAGTTGAATAAGAATTCTAATTCAACGCCAGATGCATGTCTATGAATAGTATCACCATCTTGATTCTCAAAGTGTATCCAAGGCGATTTTATCTGATAGTTTGGAAGTGAGAAATCAAACTTGTCACCAAAAATTCTTACTAACATTGATGCATGTATGTGCTCATCACCTAATTTACCAGAATTCTCAGGAGAGTTTGGTACATCACCTGTCATTGTGACGAATTCATAACTGGCGTATATTGAAATTGCAGCGACTACGGCTAATATTCCAGCTGCTTTGAGAGTGACAGTACGTTTTTCTGCTGAACGTTTAGCAGCAAAGTTTTCACGTTCTTCTTCTCTACGCTCTCGTCTATTCTTACCCATGATTTTGGGTTCAAAAATAACCCTATAAATGCTAGCCTTTCTGATTTATTGGGAGTAGATAATATGGCAACAATTTTTACAGATATAATCGAAGGCAGAAAAACTGGGCATGTTATTTATGAAGATACAAACCATATTGCAATATTAGATAAATATCCGATTGATACTGGTCATTCACTCTTAATCACTAAGCATCCATATGAGAAAATCACTGATATGAAGAAAGAACAGGTTTCTGAATTATTTTCATTGGTTCCAACTATTGCAATTGCGATCTTAAAAGCCACTGGTGCTGTTGCGTTTAGTATTGCACAGAATAATGGTAAGGAAGCTAAACAAATAATTCCACACGTACATGTTCACATAATTCCACGATATGCAAACAAAGGAACTATTTGGACAAAACGTGGAATACCAAGTGACTCTGAATTAAAAGAGTTATCAGAAAAAATTAAAATTAATTTTGATGGTTAATTATGGTGTGGATTATATCTTAGTATAGAACCAATTTTTCCAAGACTTGCAAGCATCATACCATGTTCAGTGTTACCTGATATGACTTCAATTTTTGCTCCTGTCTGTGAGCCTATTAACGCAATATAATCAATTAAATCCTGTTGACTTGTTTCGTTGTCCATACTTTTGCAGTTTGGACATGGGTTATTTTTTAGTTCAGTTTTTCTTGGAATTACTTTAATACGTTCAACAATTTCATCCACTGCATTATTACATCGTTTACAAATTGTTTCTAATCTGTAAAGTTCTGTGTCATCTGTCACAATCACAGTATCAGCAATATTATTTTTTAACATCTCTAAAACTTCTTTAAGGCCATAGCTCCCAAGACCAGTATTATTATTAATTTGCTGAAAGAGTTTTTCAACAATTTTTTTTTCTTCAACCATTCTAAAATCTGATAAAATTTCTGATGACTTTGCAAACGCTTCTCTAATTCCTTCTGAACCAGAGTATGATGCATCAATCGTTGATATGATCATGTTTTGTAATCTATACTCAAGATAATTATTATTAATGAAATCCTCTTTTGTTGGACCAGGTCCTGAAATAATTAGTCCTTTGATTGGATAAATATCAATAAAATACTCTCGTGTTATATTAGCAACACGATTAAAATAATACTGTAATTCCATTTCACGAAGTTTTTGAAATCTTTTTGCAGATTGACCGCCTTGCCTATGTTTACCTGCTACACCAGAACCAGTTTCCTTCAGTACTTCTATTTTATCACCATGTAACAATCCCCATCCTGCATCTTTTGCATCAATTGCCAGAATTCCAATCATGTTATCATCTTTGAGCATATCTTTTAGAATATCTACGTGGAAATGATCATCGCATCGATAGAGAAATGTTGTTAAATCTTTTGGTGGGTCAATCTCAAATGCTTTAACAACTTCAGATCCTGGTGGGCCGCCACCTTCTCTCGGAAGTGCACCACAAAAAACCACTAATCCTCTTTCAGGAGTTTTTTTGTATAATTTTAATCGCTGAAGTACCTTAGAGAGTGAATCAACAACATGCGTCCTGGTTAGATCTGATTTAATATTATCTGCAGTACCTTGCTCTTCGCGTAAATTGGTGATAACTTCATGCAATTGTTTATTTTTCGGAATATAGACACTAATTAATTCGGTGCCATGACCTTCTTGTTTTGTAAGTTCATCAAGTATCTTCCTAATTTTATAAATTTTTACTGAATCTGCTTTTTGAATGTTAATTTTACTCATTTTGATAATTTTGTTATCTTCGAATATTAATAATTGTGGCTTCGTTAGGAATAATTCTTCCTTTACTGAATAATTTTAAAAATTTTGTTAATCTTTAACGTAAAGTCAATCAGGCTTATTAGAAGCCCATCATAGAAATTTTTAATGCTGTCTGATTTTTTTTTCCAAATTGCAAATTTGAAAAATATAAGACGATCTGGCTGGAAAACTAAACTTCAGCTCTCACATTCAGAATCAGTTGCAGATCATACCTATATGATGACAGTTATGACTATGATTTTATCTGACATCAAAAATCTTGATACAGAAAAAACTATCAAAATGGCATTATTACACGATTGGGCTGAATCAAAAACTGGTGATTTTATGCCAGATGAGATTGAACCTGAAAGAAAAAATCAATTAGAAGAAGACGCCATGAATGAAATTCTTGGCATGTTACCTCACGACGTTCAATTATCTTATCAGATCATATGGAAAGAATACCAGAATAATGAATCCATGGAAGCAGTTTTTGTTCATCAGTTAGATAAATTGGAAATGGTTTTACAAGCAAAAATCTATGAAAAAGATGTTAAACCTGAAGAAATTCAGCCATTCATAGTTTCGGCAGTAGACCAAATCAAGGATAATGATTTAAAAAAAATACTTCAAGTAATACTTGAATAGACTTAGATGTAATGTTTTTTTATTGAGATAAGGTTGTCTTCAAAAGAAAGTGAATTAGTCAAAGCACAAAATGAGGTTATTGGAATTTTATTTGAAGTGATTAAAAGATTACAAGCAAATATTGATCTTCAAGATGAAGGGGTCCATATTATAATAGAAACAAAAGACAGTGAGTTGAAAGACAAGAAAAATCGTTTAGATGAAATTACCAACGAGCGAAACAAGAATAGTGAAATAATTTCACAGTTATTAAAGAAATTAGATTCTGATCAATAGCTAATTTTCACAGCATGAATCATCAGACGGCATCATACGAAATTTGTTTGTTTGTTCATGTTTAGTTTGTATGTAGTGTGATATGTTAGTGATTCTCATTCTCACATCTTTGTTATTCCAAGTCCCTTCATTTTCAAACCAAGATTCAATTTCATCAACATCATACATCTCACCTTTTTCATTAATTTCTCTGAAGATTTTTTTGATTAATTCTTCATCATTAGTAGTTAACTTGTTTTTATTTTCAATAGTAGTTGTAATTTCATTTAGACGTTGTATAGTTGAATTAAGTAATGGCATATGGGTTCCTAAATTAACATACTAAATAATTTTGTTATGTCTGATTGATTCTATTTATGGTTTGGAAAGCATTCATTACAGTAAACTGGTTTATCATTTCTTGGCTCAAATGGTATCTCACATTCATTGCCACAATCTCCACAAGTTGCTTTGTGCATTTCTCTAGGTCTTCGTTCGAATGGCATTTCTATTTTTTGACTCGTGTGCCCTTAATTATACTTAAAGAAGTCAAAATTATACGCTATTTATGGGCCTATTTCGAAAATCCAAAGAAGAAAAACTTGCTAAATTAAAAGAAAAACAATCAATGAGGAATGGCAAAGATCTAAAGAAGCTATTAAAAATTTTTAAACAAAATAGAGATGAAATAGAAAAACGAACAGGTGTAAGACCAGATATCGACGACACTACAAAGTTATTCATGCAGAAAGTTCTGAATGTGTGGTTATCTGAGGGCAGAGATATAGATGATGAGAGATTCTGGCGTGCTGTTGATTATAATAAGCAATTTGATTATCCAGTTGAATATTATGAAAGATAAATATTATTTAATATATTGAGAATTTATCATGCAATACTTTCAGGCACTAAAAGTTGGTCAAAAAAGAGTTGAATCGGCAAGAGAATACCTTAATTCACTATCAAATGATAGAGCAATGCCAGCATTAGCTTTACGTGATAATAAAACAAATGTTTGGGAGCCAGTAGGAGAGGATAATCTTTATGCCATTATAGATGAATCATCAGGTTTTGTTTTAACTGATTCAAGTGGATACATTCTTGCACTGTGTGACAAAAATGGTATATCCAAGGCATTGGTGCAGGGATTGAGTCAGGAACAAAAAGATGAGATAGTCAAACTGCTCCAAAAAGACAATATTCCAGAGTACAAGGGTAAAGTTGCTTTACCTGTCTAATTTTATATTTGCGGGTTGATTTGTGATTAAAATGAACAAGTATTCAAAAGACGTTGAGGTAAGGGGTCATCTTATAGATTCGATGATTTTAACAAAAATCTTTGATAATGTAATGGATTTAGATGGAAAGTTTGAAGTAATCAAAATCAAGGTTGGTAAGCTAAAAACTGATGAAAGTTTTGCAAAAATTAGAGTAACAGGAAAAAATCAGAATCATCTTAATGAAATTTTAGAAACATTGTACAGAGTTGGTGCAACACTAAAATCTCAAAAATCGGTAAAATTAAGATCTGCACCAAAAAATATGGTAATGCCAGAAAACTTCTATAGCACTACTAACAATCATACACAAGTTTTCCATAACAAACGTTGGATTCAGGTTGACAACATGATGATGGACAAATGCATTGTGGTAAAATCAAACAAGGCAAAATGTGTCCCAGTTCGCGATGTAAGAAAAGGTGACAAAATCATCATTGGTGAAGACGGCGTCAAAGTGACACCACCAGAAAGACCACGTGAAGGTATGAACATATTTCAGTTTATGGGAAGTGGTAGCTCTAGCGAGAGACCAACACAACACATTGCAAGAAAGGTTGCTGAGGACATAAAAAATACAAAGAAGAAGGGAGGAAAAATTATTTTAGTTGGTGGTCCTGCGATTGTTCACACTGGTGCTGCAGATGCAGTTGCTAAACTGATTAGATTAGGATACATTAATGCTGTTCTAGCTGGTAATGCACTGGCCGTACATGATGTGGAGTATGCAACACTAGGAACATCACTTGGAATGAAAGTTAAAGACGGTACATTGGCAATACGTGGACATCGTAATCACATGCAAGCAATTAATTCTGTATTTAAAGCTGGCTCGCTCAAAAAAATGGTCCAACAAAAGAAACTGAAAAGTGGAATAATGTATGAATGTGTAAGAAAAAAAATTCCACTTGTATTGGCTGGTTCCTTAAGAGATGATGGACCACTTCCAGACGTGATAACAGATGTTGCAGAGGCACAAAAAGAGTACAAA
>CAZIHG010000035.1:0-5659 GCA_964539205.1 uncultured Candidatus Nitrosopelagicus sp. | reverse complement strand
TATACTGGTGCAGTACAACCCTAAATGTAATGAACTTAGGAACCTTAATCTTCGATAATTAATGTTCTTTCAAATTGACCAATATTTTCAGCATTAATTCTAAAATATGCCTGTAATGGCATGTCTACTTTTACTCCAGGTGGAATATAGATAAATGAACCACCACTCCATACTGCACTGTTAAGTGCAGCGAATTTTTTATCTTCTGGAGGAATCATTTTTCCAAAATATTTTTTGAAAATTTCAGGCTGTTCTTTCAGAGCAGTATCTGTATCTAAAAATAGAACGCCTTGTTTTGCTAAATCATCTCTTAGATTATGATAAACTACTTCTGATTCATATTGTGCACCTACACCCGCTAAGAATTTTTTCTCAGCCTCAGGAATACCAAGCTTATCAAATGTGTTTTTTACATCTTCAGGTACATCATCCCAATTTTTCTCTGTTTTTTCTGAAGCCTTTGCATAGTAGTAAATATTTTGAAAATCAATATGACTTAGATCAGCCCCCCATGTTGGCATTGTTTTTTTCATAAATGATTCATAAGAACGAAGTCTGAAGTCAAGCATCCACTTTGGTTCATCCTTCATTTTACTAATTCCAATTACAGTATCTTTTGAGAGACCTTTTTTGCTTAGGTGAACATACATTTCAGTAGAATCTTTGAAATCATATTTTGAATAATCCATATCCAGATTTTCTGTTGCCATAGTAATTTACAACGGTGTTATTATAAAAATGCCAGTAAAATTAGCTATTACTAAATAGGTTAAGCTAATGAAAATGCCTTGAACATTGCCTCGACGGAGCCCTTTACCGTATGTATATTGGCAATAATATTTTGAATATTGAATTTTTTCAATTCGTCTGCAGTAAAAGGACCTATTGCAATTACTTTGGTTTGTTCTAATAATTGGATTAACTGTTCATGGTTGTAATCTTTTTCCATAATTTCAAAAAATGCTCTAACAGATGATGCGCTAGTCAGAATTAGACCGTCAATCTTGTTTTGAGAAAATAATTGTCTAAATTCATTCCATTCTGCTGGATCACGAAATGTACAGACATCATACAAATAAAGTTCTACTACATTAATCCCAATTCTTTCTAAAAGATTTTTCAAAAATGGAGTAGATGCTCCGCTTCGTGGAATTATAGATTTTTTGCCAACTGCATTAAGTTTGGTAAAAATTTCGCCGACTCCAACTGATGAGTGTCTTTCAGGCATATGAGCTACTTTAATACCTTCATTTTCTAATGCGTCACGAGTTTTTGGACCAACTGCAATTACAATTGTATTTGCAATAGCAAGTTGTAGTGCTGAAAATTTTGAGATTTTTTTTGCACTTTCAATTAAAAGTGTTACAGCTTTTGAACTCATAAATACAGAATAATCTGGATTCGCTCTTTCAATTGTTTCCAAAAATTCATCAACAATCTTTTCACCTTTACTCACTAATTCAATTGTAGGAAGTGTAATTGGTTTACTATTTTCTTTAGTGACAAGTTCAATAAATTCCTCAGCATCATCTTTTGAACGAGTAATTGCTATTGTCTTTCCATCAATCATTTTTTCCATCCAATTATATCTGAAAGTTCGACAACACGTCCTATTATAATATTAGTTGGTGGTTTTATCTTATTTTTTTTGATTTTGTTTGGTATATTCGAAATTGTTCCAGTTATCATCTTTTGCTTAGGCGTGGTACCATTCTGTATTACTGCAACTGGCATATCTTTATTCATTCCACCTTCAATTAGTTTTTTAGAGATAGTTTCTATTCTAGAAAGACCCATCATAATTACAATTGTATCTACTGATTTTGCAAGTTTTTTCCATTTTACCGTTTCAGTTTTCTTTTCAGGATCCTCATGACCTGTGACAAAAACTACCGAAGATGCAAACTGTCTATGTGTTAAAGGAATTCCTGCATAAGTGGCAGAGCCAATACCAGATGTGATGCCTGGAATAATTTCATATTTTACTTTAAATGATTTCAGAAATTCTGCCTCTTCACCTCCTCTTCCAAAAATTATTGGATCTCCACCTTTTAGCCTTACAACTTTTTTGTTGAGTTTTGCGTATTTTATCATAAGTTCGTTTGTTGCATCTTGATGTGTAGTATCGTCACCTACTGCACGACCAACATAGATTGCTTTTGTACGTTTTGGGATAATAGATATGATTTTTTTACTTACTAATCTATCGTAAAGAACAACATCTGCTTCTTTGATTAGTTCCACTGCTCTCATAGTGATTAGTTTAGGATCTCCAGGTCCTGCTCCCACTAGGTATACTTTTCCAGTCATTGTTTATTCCACCTTTCTAATTCTTCTCTCCAGTTAGATGCAATTTCTGATACACCTCTTTCTTTTAATTCAATTCCTAATGATTTTCCTAATTGTATAGCATTAGTCATACTACCAGTCTTCTCTAGGATAATTGATTTTTTTCCATCCATTGAATAAACTGCAACTTTTAAGGTAAGTGAATCCCCATTTGATATCGCAAAAGCACCAACTGGAAATCTGCATCCAGATTCTACAGTGTCTGATAGTGCTCTTTCCGCGTTCACTTCGTTTCTAGATTTAATATCTTCGATTTTTTGTAACATTTTGATCGTTTCTACATTATCTTGTCTTGCAACTATTGCTAATGCGCCTTGACCAGGGGAAGATGGGAATTCCTCTAATGATAATTCTGAGAGTTTTACATCTGCGCCAAGTCTTGAAATTCCAGCTTGTGCTAGAACAACACCATCAAATTTTCCATCGAGTACTTTTTTTATTCGTGTTTCAATATTGCCCCTAATTGGTTTAACTGTTAGATCTGGTCTTTTTCGAGTCACTTGAACCGCTCGTCTTAAGCTGCTACTTCCTATGATGGATCCAGTTGGTATTGATTCTATAGTGAATCCATCTTTAGTAATCAAAACATCATTTATGAATTCGCGTTTTGGAACACATGCAATTAACAAATTTGGATCAAGTTTTGATGGAACATCCTTCAAACTGTGAACAGCAAAATCGATTTCTTTTTCTGTTACGGCTCTATCGATTTCTTTTTCAAATATGCCTTTTTGCTCCATAGCAAATAATGGCCTTGTATCAATATCACCTTTTGTAGATATTGTCTTTATTTCAAATGTCAATGACGAATCTATCTTTTTTAATTCATCTATAACCCAATTTGTTTGTGTGAGTGATAATTTACTTCCTCTAGTACCTACTATGTAATTCAATTTTTCACCATTTTGAGCGACATGCCGTAGGCACCCAATGCCTTTGTAATATCAATATCAACATGTGCATCAGAAAGAAAAACTGTTTCAAATTGAGATGGTGCAATAAAGACCCCATTTTTTAAGAGATTTCTAAACAAGGTGTTGAATTTTTTTACATTTGATTTCTTTGCAGTTTTATAGTCAGTCACTTTTTTGTCTGTGAAAAATATCTGGAACATGGAAGAAATGGAATTAATGGTATGTGGTATATGATAATCAGAAGCCAAGTCATCAATTTCATCAACCATCATATTACAATTTTGTTCTAATTTTGGATACAATTTGTTTTTGATTTTATTAATTAGTTTAATAGAACTTATTGCTGCAGTTACTGATATAGGGTTCCCTGCAAAGGTGCTTGCTTGGTAAACTTTACCACTTGGGGAAAGTTTGTCCATAATTTCTTTTTTTCCACCTACTGCAGCAATTGTAAATCCATTTCCTAGTGCTTTTCCTAATGTAGTAATATCAGGTTTTATATGAAACATCTTTTGCGCTCCACCTTCAGAAATTCTAAATCCATTTACTACTTCATCAAAAATTAATGGAATGTCATGCTGTTTTGTGATTTTACGAACATCTGACAAGAAATTTTTTTCTGGTAAAACCAAACCCATATTGGCTAGAACTGGTTCGATGATTAGTCCAGCAACATCCTTATTTTTTGTAATGATTTTTTCTAATTCATAAGAGTCGTTATATGGTGTTACAAGTGTATTCTTTGATACTATATCTAAACCACCATCTGATACAGATATTCCGTTATGTGCAGAGCCAGAACCTGCCTTTACTAAAACTGTATCATATGCTCCATGATAACAACCTTCAAACTTGATGATCTTCTTCTTTTTTGTAAAACCTCTAGCTAACCTAATTGCAGTCATTGTCGCTTCTGCACCAGTGTTTACAGTTCTGACTTTGTCAATAGAAGGGAAATTTTTGATTATTAGTTTTGATAATTCAATCTCATGTGATGTTGGTGCAGTATATAGTGTACCCTTCTTTAATTGAGCTGAAACAGAATTGATAATTTCCTTTCTTCCATGTCCTAAAAGCAGTGCGCCGTATCCATTACAAAAATCAAGAATTTTGTTTCCATCCTCATCCAAGATATGGCTACCCATTGTTTTTTTAACAAAAAATGGATAAGGCTCTATGTATCTTACAGGACTATTAACACCGGATGGTATGACCTTCTTTGCATTTGAAAATAACTTTTGTGATTTTGTCAACACATGTAATTTGTATATAGCTATTATAATTCTAAACTTATCCTTGATTACTCATTAGCTTCACATTTTATTACAACATCATTATTCTGCTCTTCGATTATTACACATGTATCAATATCATCCCCACCGTCAATCATATCAAGACCAATTCCACCTTTGAGTATATCATCTCCAGAGTCACCTTTGATTATATCATTTCCTTGACCACCTCTGATATTATCGTCTCCTGTATTTCCAAATATTATATCATTACCCTCTCCTGCAAAGATACAATCATTTCCATTTTCACCAATAATGATATCATCTCCACCTTCCCCAAATATCAAATCAGGTAGTGTGGTACCAGTTAGGAAATCATCAGCTGCAGTTCCCATAATTAAATTGTAGTAAGATGGTGAATTACCACATATTTGAATACTGATCAACTGTGTGACAGATGCTGAATTGCCTGAGGTATCAGTTGCAGTCCATGTGACTATTGTTTCACCAAGTGGGAATGATTCTGGTGCATCGTTGCTGACAATTGGTTGTGAATCTATTATATCGAAGATTTCAGGTACGTCAACTTGAATAGTATTTTCAAGTGAAGTGCCATCAATTATGATGGTTGGTGTTATTTGTAATTCTGGTGGTGAATTATCAATAATAATAATTTTTTGCTCAGTATATGCTACATTTCCTGATTGATCCTCTGCACTCCAAGTCACTATAGTCTCTCCAAATGGAAATAAATCTGGTGCATTGTTATCAATAATAACATCACTAATTGCATCATCCGCAATTGGTAATGGTAATTCAATTTCATTACTTGTGAATGATGTTGCATTTTCTACAATATCTTCAAGTTCCAACATACTTGGTGCTGTGGTGTCCACAACACTAACTAGTTGTGTCTCTGATACTGAATTGCCTGAAGTATCAGTTGCAGTCCATGTGACTATTGTTTCACCAAGTGGGAATGATTCTGGTGAATCGTTGCTGACTACTGCTAATTGAACTGTATCAGATGCAATTACTATTCCTATATCAATTATGTTTAATTGGCTTGATACTGCTTCAATGGTAATGTCATCAGGTGGTACAATTGATGGTGATGTTGTATCTATTAGTAAAATCTCTTGTTCAATAGTTGCAATATTTCCT
>CAZIHG010000034.1:0-1684 GCA_964539205.1 uncultured Candidatus Nitrosopelagicus sp. | reverse complement strand
ATGTCGGATCCTCCCATATCGTCTGCTCCCTCACCCATTCCTCCCATATCTTCCGCAGGAATGAAACTTCCCATACTTGCACCAATCATACTAAACATCATTGAAAACATCATCATATCCACAATTCCAAACATCATCATTGATGGTAAAAATGATTTATCTTCTTTCAACTTTTGTTCCAATTCTTGCTTGTTACCTGACTTGTATGTATTTTGTAATTGATTCCATTTTTCTTGTAAAAACTATAGTTGACGTTCAAATTCTCTATATCCTTCCTCTGTTGGGTTAATCTCAATTTTTGTTCCAAGCCATCCCTTCTTTTCATCTACTTTGATTAATCCGGAATTTTCTAATTTCTGTAAAATTGCTTCTAAATCCTTTGGCTCAACATTTGTTTCTTGAGAGATCTTATCAAATTTTGTTACCCCTCGGCTAATTGCCCCTAAAACAACTGTCTCTTTATTTTCTTCATCCATGTTAGATTATCTTATATTTTCTTTTTAAAATATTGCCTAAAAATGTAATTGAATTTTATACCATGATGACATAGCAAGTTTTGTGAGTGAAACAAAGGTAATACCAATATTTCCGTTGGATCTGGTACTATTCCCAAACCAAGATCTTCCACTTAGAATATTTGAACCAAGATACAAACAAATGGTTGATGATTGTATGATGAGAGAAAAAGAATTTGGAATATGTCTTGGACATGATAGTGCAACTGTTTCAAATTGGCAAGCACCTTATGATATTGGCACAATTGCAAAAATCGCAGATTGTAAAGATGTAGATTCTACAAGCGGTCATCTATTTCTAAATGTCAGAGGTCATAGAAAATTTCGAATTATTCGATTAATTCCTCCCTCACTCAAAAAATTTGATGATTATGATCCTTTTACTGTACATGGAACTCGAACTATTGAACAATTACATCATGATGATGGTGTTGAAAAAAAAATGTACATTCAGGCTGAAATTGAAATAATTTCTGATATTGATGAATCTATTTCTTTAGTTGACTGGGAAAATTTAGTTGATAAGTGGAAAAATAAGATCAAAAAAACCACTGGTAATCCAGAATTAACTTCCCATCAGCTTGATCATGTATTAGAACAATATTATTTGAAAACAGAAACCCCTACCATGGAATATATTCATTCATTATGCGCATTGGCTTCGCAAACCCCACTAGATCTCCAGCCAATCCTAGAATGTACTAATATGGAGCAATTACTCGAAAGATCTAGAAAACTACTAGAATCTGATATAAACCACGAATAAATTCAATCCTAAAGTTCATAAACAATGAAAAACTATGAGCTAAAATTCGGAAACACAATATGGAAAAATTTGGAACTTTAGAATTTGTATTGGATCGTTATTCTGGAACTTGGTGTTGGAAGATATCTGGAAATCGGGCTGTAAACATGGTCTCAAAACTAATCCCGCGTGGGTGGTATGGTGATAAACCTGACGAAGTTATTGTTTCTGATAATGATGAAAATATTAAAAAATTAAAAATGATTGATGAACGGTATTCTTTTTAACTTTTATGAAAATCTGTATGGAAACGAAAGATTGCACCTCTAATTGTTAAATAAATAAGGGTGCCAAAAATTGAAATATTGTAACTAGCAACTCCTAGCATACAATTCAAATGAATACTTTTAGATTTTCAAAGAGA
>CAZIHG010000033.1:0-11996 GCA_964539205.1 uncultured Candidatus Nitrosopelagicus sp. | reverse complement strand
GACGAATTGATGAATCAATTAAAGAATTATGTGAAAAGAAAGACAAAGTTGTTGCATTCACTGACGGTGATAGAGCTGGCGGATTTATTCTCAAAGAATTAAAATCAGTTGTTCACGTTGATGTCGAACTTAGAGCAGATGAAGGTATTGAAGTTGAAGAGTTAACTCCTAAACGAGTTGATGAACTACTTAGTCCTATATCGAAAAAAATCGGTGATGAACTTGAGTCACCAGCATCATTACAGAATGAGGATGATAATCCTATTGCAGAAGTTTGTAAAACAATCTATGCTCAATTAAATGAATCATTGGAGTCAATTGCACTAGATTCTGATGAAAAAAAAGTATTCAAAGTACCAATTAGTGAATTGGTTCAAAAAATTTCTGGTCAGTCAGGAATAAAGTATCTAATCTTAGATGGTATTATCACTCAAAGATTGTTTGACGCAGCAAAAAATGCATCTGTTGAATATATCATTGGACATAGAGTAGCAAAACTATCACATACTGATGGTGTATCATTAAAAACATTTAGAGAGCTTGGTATTGCTTAATTTTAATGACTGACTTAAAGACACAGCATCTACTAACTCTCGCACATATACTATCTAAAGGTGGTAAACATAATTTTGTAAACATCACTACAATTTCTCTTGGAAAAGAAATAGGTAAATCCCAGCAATCAGCATCATTGCATTTGAAAGAGCTAGAATCAGGTGGATTCATTGAAAGGATTCAATCTGGCCGAAAACAATCAATAAAAATTACAAGTAAAGGATTTACTGAATTGTCCACATTACATAATCTTTTATCAAAATTAATATCAAAATCCCCAAATTCATTGTCGATCACGGGTACGATAATTTCTGGAATGGGTGAAGGTGCATATTATATGTCGATGAAAGGTTACACAAAACAATTCAAATCAAAATTGGGGTATATTCCCTATCCAGGAACTTTAAATGTCCAACTTAAAGAAAAAAAATTCTCTGAAGCAATTTCACACCTCTCAAACTATGAAGGAATAAAGATTAATTCGTTTTCTGATGGGAAACGAACATTTGGTTGGGTAAAGTGCTTCAAATCAAAAATTAATAATAAAATTGACTGTGAACTAATTTTATTAGAAAGAACTCATTATGATACAACCATTGTTGAATTTATCTCAAAAAGCAATATTCGAAAATCCTTGAAAATTGGTGACAAATCAAATGTTAAAATCAAAATCTCAATTCTAGGTAATTTCTCTTAAAGACCGTGAATATCTTCTCCATATTCTTTTTGAATTGATGAACTAGATGTGTCTGGTCTTGGAGATTCTAACCTAACTACTCTTACATCCAAATTTATTTTTTCACATCCATCTATAATGAATTTTTCTTGATGTGTTTGATCATACCCTAACGCAATTATCTGTGGCTTAACTAAATCAACTGTATTAAAAATATCATCTTCATCTCCAATAATGCATAAATCTACCATTGATAATGATGAAACCAATTCCTGTCTTAATTGTGCACTATGCAATGGTTTTCGTTTTTTCATTTTTATTGCTGTTTTATCGGTTGCAACTACAACTACCAAAACATCACCTAGTTTTTTTGCGGCATTTAATGTATTGATATGTCCTGGGTGTATTATATCAAAAACACCGCCTGCTAAGACAATTTTTGATGAGAAATTTTGTATCTCTGAAAGAGTTTTCATATTATTTTCCACCATGTCATTCCACATTTATTGTCCAATTTCAACTCATCGTTATCACATTTTTGGGTCAAAACCTTTTGCGATACGTAATGCATCTACTAAGCCATCAGCATATCCAATACTTAATACCGCATATTCTTTTTTCCCTTCTTTTAGAAAATTCTCTGCATCATCAATGTACAATTTTGCATTCATCAAAACATCTTCATATTCTGTGAGATTTTCATAGTGAGGTTTGATCTCATTTAACGCCTCACGAACCATTGGAACATATTTTTCAATCATCTGCTCAGAAACACCCTTAACATTTGTAGAGTTATCAAATGGTTCGTCTAGACATTTTGTGACTACTTTAATTGCATTAGATTCGGTAAAATGTAGACTTCCAGGTATGATTATAGTGTGCGGAGGTTCACCGTATTCTTTCTTTATTAAATTTGATATTTTACCAGATGTAATCATTTGATCACTTTTTCCAATTCTTGATGCAACAATTGTGAATGTATCTGACGAAATGATTTTTCCATTTTGTGTCTTTTCAGCATCTAATAACAAAGACAAAGCATTCTGTGGTTCTAGGAAAAATGATTTGTCCTCGTTGTATTCTAACAAAATTATCGAGTGCATTTTACTTAGCAAATTATTAAAAATTGTATTATATGGTGTAATCATTGATTTTGGATCATTCATAATGGTTAGAATTTTTCCAACTTTGTAATACTGTAATCCTATTTCACCAATTAGTGATGAAATAATTGAGGATGAATGTATAGTATTAGTTTCTATTTTGTCTGTGATTGCTCTTGTCTTTAATTCTAAATGGGTAGTTGCAATATATGGATCACCATATGAAATCAAGACAGTTTTCTTTTTTTTTGCATTCTCTAGAATTTCATTACCATCTTCTACAATCCAACGTTTTGCAATTTTAAATTCCCCATCACACATATTTTCTAACTGTACTTTTTCAGTTTCTGAGATTGGGCTGGTAAATGATTCTAAATAGACAACATCTGCATTTTTTATTACCGATATCGCATTATCTGATAATTCTGAAACTCCTGAAATTCCTAATCCGACAAACCAAAGCATTATTTTTTTCTGTCGTGAAGTCTTTTTAAATGATATAGTGATTTATTTAGAATCTCTATTCCCTTTACAAATTCGTCAAGTGAAATTTTTTCGTCAATCGTATGTGCTTCATGGGGATCACCTGGACCATATGTGATGACAGGAATTTTTAGTTGATTTCCTATCACATTCATATCTCCTGTACCTGTTTTTCTAATTAGCATTGGTCTCTTCTTTTCAATATCTATTACTGCTAATGTTATGGCCCTTACTAATGGAGAATTATGTGCTGCTTCAAAAGGTTCTGTCTCATCAGTGACTGAGTGTAAAACTTTAATCTTTCTCGTCTTTGATATCTCATTAAGTTTTGTGGTAATTTTTGCTTCAACATCATTACAATTCATGTCAACTGGAATTCTAATGTCAAGTGTTGCAACACATTCTATTGGAGTTACGTTATGACTGGTTCCTCCACGAATCTTTGTTAACGTTGCAGTAAGCATCATTCCTTTAGTTTTATTTTGTTGGCCATCCTCCAAGTCATTTTTTAACTCTGTGACTATTGATGATGTTTCTTCAATCGCATTTTTTGCTAACCATGGAGCGCTTGCATGTGCACTATCTCCTACATTTACCATAAGGTCAATTGCCAAACGACCTTTGTAGGCGATTGTGACTTTCTCAATACTACTTGGTTCTCCAAATATTGCATAATCTACATCTGGTTTATTTTTCACCAAATTTTTAATCCCTGTAGCATTACCTTCTTCATCAACTGCCCCAACAAATGTCACCGTTCCCTGATTCTCTTTTATATTAGCAGCTGCAAATAACATCGCAATTAGTGGTGCTTTTGCATCAGATGCTCCTCTACCATGTAACATGTTTCCTTCTCTTCTAACTTTGATCTTACCTGGAACAACGTCCATATGTCCACATAGTAAAATTTTAGGTTCACCAGATCCTTTTGTAGCTATAAGATTTCCAACCTCATCTTGATGGATATCTCGAAATCCTAAATCATCACATCTATCTGCAAGAAAGTCGGCTAAAGCTTTTTCACTTAATGATGGTGTATAGATTCGTAATGCCTTCTCCAAAGTCTTAATTGCATATCTTGAAGTCATTAAATGTTCATCCAATTTATGTAGTCTCCTTTACATATTCTAACATTAATTTTGGAATATCCACGCCTGTGACTCTAACTACATTACGAAATTCAGTAGTATTATTAATTTCATGAACAACTAATCCTTTGTTATTGCTTTCCATCAGATCAACTCCAACAATCTCTCCTTCGACAGCATTTTTAGCTTTGAGACAAATATCTTCTAACTCATTAGTTATCTGACATGTTTCAGCAGACCCACCCAAGTGTGTATTAGTTTTCCAATTTCCATTACCAGAATTTCTATAAATTGCAGCTGGAACAGTATCACCTATGACAATTGCACGAATATCGCGTGGTGGTCGTTCGACGAATTCTTCTAGGAAGTGAACTTGATGAATAGGATACATAGCTTCACGGCCTTCTATTATTCCTTCTGCAGAATCCATGTCATTAATCTTGGAAACCATTCTACCCCAACTACCAACTGTTGGCTTGATAATTTTTGGAAAGCCATTTCTTTCAAGTGCTTCCATTGCAGCATCTTTTGAAAATGAAACTGTTGCATCAGGTGTTGGAATTCCTGATTTTTGTAATAACATATGTGTAAATAGTTTATTTCCAGCAAATATTCCAGTGTTTAAGCAGTTTACTACTCTAACCCCTTGCCCCTCAATCGCTGCAGTAGAATGTAAGTTTCTATAATAACTAACACATCTTTGTAGTACTGGATGCATAAAACAACTTTTTTCGTTTAGATCAACAGACATCTTTTTGCAATCAACCATCTCGAGATTAATATCATTTTTCTTGGCTGATTCAATTAGTAATTTTTCTTCAAGACGGATTGTATCGTAAAGTGCAGTTATAGTAGTGGTCACTGTCCCCAGTCCTCTCCGACTGTTTGAGCTGGTTTTAACTCAAAACCTTCGGAAGTCTTTACGAGCTCATAACTTGCACCGCAATCAGGACATGTTACAATTTCTCCTTCTACTGCATCATCTGGAATCGTCATGTTCGCATCACATTCTGGACAATTTGTCATTTTAACTTCTATTTTCCTCCTTTTTCATCATTAATTATTCTTTTTTCAAGTCTATCTTCTAGTGGAATTTCCAAGACATCACCCATTCTTAGATTTTTCAAGCCAGCAGCAACATTTTTGGCAGCATTAGTATCTTTCTTTATGCCTAATAATGACATAAGATAGCCTGCACCAGTTTTTCCTGCTAATTCACCAAAAACAATTGTACGATGATTTCCTACAACCCTAGGTGGAATTGGTTCATACGCAGCTGGATTATTTAGTATAGCAGCTAAGTGTGTACCAGCTTTGTGTTTATATGCAGATGTGCCAACAATTGGTTTTGAATCATATGGTTTGATTGATGTATATTGTTCGATTAATCTCGACAAATCTGCTAGCATATCTAATCTAAAATCATTAGGTGATTTGTATAAGAATGTCAAGGCAACTGCTACTTCTGCTAATGAAGGAATTCCAGTTCTTTCACCAATTCCATCAATTGTAGTATGTATTTGATCAACACCTGCATCGCAAGCTGAAAAGGCATTTGCTAAAGCAAATCCTATATCATTATGCACTTGTTCAGCAAGTGGTGTCTTAATTTCAGAGTGTACGCTTTTGACAAAATTATACATACCAATTGGTCGCATTATGCCAACAGTATCTGGTAGACTTATCCTATCAACACCTGCTTCCTCGATAGCTTTACAAACCTTCATTAGGAATTCAGGTTCTGCTCTACTGCCATCTTCCACAGTGAATCTAATGTTTAATCCGTGTTGTTTAGCATAAGTAACTGTTTCAATCGCACGTTCTAATGCTTGATCCTTTGTTATACGAAGTTTATCTTTCAGATGAATATCAGAAATTCCCAAATATGCAGCAACCCATTTTGCATCACATGATAACGAAACATCAATATCTTCTTTTAGAGCTCTACCATGTGAAACAATATCTGCTCTTAATCCCTGCTTAATTATTGTTCTAGTTGCCTCTTTATGATCTGGTGAAACAACTGGTGAAATTTCTATTTGGTCAACACCAAAATAGTCAAGCATCCAAGCAATCTGAATTCTTTGTTTATTAGTGAATGAAACGCCAGGATGTTGTTCACCCTCTCTTAGAGTAGAATCTAGAACGCGTATTTTTGTTTGCTTTTGCTCATACGCGTTATATACATCTGCATAGTGATTCGCACTTGTCATTACTAATATCGTTGCAAAATTACATTAATATAAACATAATCGTACTAACATCGCTTATTTCATGAAAATATTTCACTGATTTAGTCAGAAAAATAATGAATTAATTCGAATATCGACTATCTAATTGTTTTAAGAATAATTACAGTATTCGTGTCTATTACACCCTGAATTTTCCGTAATTCATCAATGCAACCATTGATATCAGTGATGTTTGGTGCGCGAATTATAACACTGATGTCATATTGACCTGTAATTTCGTAGACAGTTTTTACTGCTTTTAGTTTAGTTAGTTTTGTTGATACTTTTGATGTATCTGTTGACGAGTCAACGGAAATCAAGACAATTGCACTGGTTGTGTTTACGTGACCCATCTCTACAGTAAATTTCTCAATCACACCACTATCAACTAAATTTTTTACACGTCGTCTAACTGCTGATTCTGATAATTTTAGTTTCTTACCTATCTCCACAAATGATTTTCTTGCATCATTACGTAAGAATTCAATTATTTTTTCATCAATTGTATCATTAACCATTTCTTCTTTTCTCCTCGTTTGTCAGTAATTCATCTAATATTTCTAGTGATCTAGCAACATCATCTTCTGTGATAACTAATGGTGGTAGTAGCCGTAAGATGTTTCGTCCTGAATATAACAGAAGTAAGTTTTTCTCAATCCCTTCCATCAGAATATCTTTCACTTCAAATTTTAATTCAACTCCAATCATCAACCCTTTTCCACGTATTTCTCTAATTACATTATGTTTTTCTTTTAGTAAATGTAATCCATCTCTAAACATATTTCCCATTTTTTCTGCATTACCTATTAATCCGTCTTGTGTAAGTGCTTGAAGTGTTGCAGTTCCGGCTGCACATGATAAAGGATTACCACCGAATGTAGAAGAATGCTCACCTTTGTTTATGCAATCCAGAATATCAGGACGTACCATAGTCACACCCATTGGAACTCCACCTGCAATTCCTTTTGCAATACATAAAATATATGGAACCGTATTCCAGTGATCTGACGCCCACATTCTTCCTGTTCAACCTAATCCTGCTTGAATTTCGTCAAATATAAGAAGGATACCGTTCTCATCACAGATTTTTCTAACATCTTGCAAAAATCCATCTGGCGCTACATGAATTCCACTTTCTCCTTGTATTGGTTCTAGAATAATAAATCCTGTGTCATCATTAATCTTTGAACGTAATGATTCTAAATCGCCAAATGGTGAGAATGTCGCACCATCAACTAAAGGCTGGAATGATTTTCTGTATTTTGGATTAAAGGTTATTGATTATGCACCCATTGACTTTCCATGATAGGATCCATTCATTGCTATCATTCCCTTTTTACCTGTAAACTTTCTTGCAAATTTCATTGCAGCCTCAATGGCTTCTGCACCACTATTATTGAGATGTGCTTGTGTTAAACCCTGTGGTGCAACTGTGAATAATGTTTCTAGAAACTCTTCCCTTGTTTTACTATAAAGTGAACTATGAACCGTGATAATCTTATCAATTTGTGATCTTATAGCATTTACAACTCGTTCATTTCTATGACCTACTAATGCTACACCGTAACCACCCATACAATCAATGTATTCTTTATTATTGATATCCCATACATGTGCACCTAACCCTTTTTCTATTGTGACTGGAAATCTCTGATAAAGATTCCCTAGATATTGATCCTCAGTCATTTTTTATCACCGTACAATTATAATGTGCAATAGCAGATGATATTGGGTTTTCCTTTTGACCATTTGCAATCAACGCTTCTGATACACCCATCTCTAATGCTTCAGTTGCAGCAAGAATTTTCTTTTCCATTCCAAATCCAATCTTTGGTAAGATTTCTTTTGCCTTTGATAGTGTCAAGTTTTCAACTAGTTTTTCATCCATTAGTAATCCATCAACATTTGTTATGAATAGCACCTTGTCAGTTTTTACATAACCAGCAACATTTGCTGCTGCTCTATCACCATCTACATTTAGAAATTCAAATTCTTCACTTATTGCAATAGGTGAAATAACAGGTGTGTATCCTTTTTCCAAAATTGTAGAAATTAACTTTGCATTTATGTCAGAAATTTTACCCGTGTAACCACCATCAATAACTTGTTTTCTACCTTTCTCATTCATAATGACAAGTTTTTTCTTTCTATTCGCCTGTATTATTTTACCATCCATTCCAGATAGACCAACTGCATTAACTCCATTCTTTTGTAGCATTTGCACTATTGACTTGTTAATTCTTCCAGACATCACCATTGTGAAAATTTCTGATGTTTCTTTGTCAGTGTATCTACTTTTAATTCCACTTGGTGACACTACGAATTTTGGTTCCTTACCAAGTTGTTCAGTGACTTTTGTTACTTCCTTTCCACCACCATGTACAAGTATAACACCTTCTTGTTCAGCTACTTTTTTGATATCTGATATAGTAGTTGGATGAAGATTATCTACTACACTTCCACCAATCTTGATAGTTATCATACGTTATACAGGAGTTAATGGGGAATACATAATTCCTTCCATCTCATCAAAGCCTGACATCACATTCATGTTTTGAATAGCTGAGCCTGCAGCACCCTTCATTAGATTATCAGAAGCAGATAATGCAATTAGCCTATTATTATCATGATCTAGGTCAAATCCTATGTCACAGAAGTTAGAGCCTACTAAAAATTTTGGATCTGGGAATTTATAGAGACCCTTTTTATCACGTATAAGTCTGATAAATTTCTCTTCACCATACTCTGCACGATAAATTTTCCATAGTTCTTTTTCATCTACGTCTTTTTTAAGAAAAGTGTGATTAGTACAAAGAATACCTCTGACAATGTCTACTGCGTGTGGACTCATGGAAACTTTAATTTTTGTTCCTGCGGTTTCACTTAATTCTTGCTCTATCTCACCAGTATGTCGATGTTTTGCTGGTTTGTATGGTCTAATGACACCTGCACGCATTGCATGTTGTGTACCTGCTGTACCACCTGCACCAGCTCCAGATGATCCAATCTTAGAGTCAACAACAATATGTTCTTGATCAATCAAATCATTTTTGATCAGTGGATTTAGTGCAAGCATTGATGTGACAGCCATACAACCTGGACAAGAAACTAATTGTGAATTTTTAATTTGATCACGATGAAGTTCAGGTACTCCAAATACAGATTTGTTTAGATAGTCTGGATGTGGGTGTTCCCAACCGTACCATTTACCATAGTCTTCTGGATTATGCAATCTATAATCAGCACTAATATCAATAATTTTCATTACTCTATCATAAAGAGATTTTACAATTTCAGTTGCTGTTCCATGTGGTACTGCAGTAAAGACCAAATCACACTTATCACTCATTTTATCATAATCTAGTTCTGAATATGTCATATCAGTAAATCCCTTCAAGCTTGGATGTGTACGGTGAATGTAATCACCAACATATTGTCTAGATGTCACCATAGACACTTCAACTTGTGGATGACTAACCAACAATCGAAGTACTTCTCCACCAACATATCCAGATGCACCTACAATTCCTACTTTCATTTATAATCCTCTTCGTAACACAGCATAATTTAACGTTAATTGAGGCTATCTTTTGATGTAATTTATTGCGAAGTCAATTATTGTTTTTGGTATATTTTTCTCTGCTACACTAACCAGTCCCTTAAATTCAACAGTATTATTGACTTCATGGACAACCAATCCCTTGTTCTTATCTTCCATTAAATCAATGCCTAATATTCCTCCACCTACGGCTTTTGATGTTTTTACACACAAATCTTCTATTTCGTTTGTAATTTTACAGATTTCAGGATCTGCCCCAAGTGCAATATTTGTTTTAAACCCACCTGATGATTTTCTATACATTGCAGATATTGGTTGATCACCTACTGTTATAACACGAATATCTCTTGGTGGACGATCAATCAACTCTTGCAAATAATATATCCTATCTTGTGGACCATCTGTCACTTGCCTATTCTCTATAATAGCTTCTGCTGTATCCTTGTCTTTGATTGGCATAACACTACGACCCCAACTTCCAATAATTGGTTTTATGACAAGTGGATACCCAACTTTTTCAAAATGTTCCATTGCTGATTCAGCTGTAAATGAAAAATATGTTTTTGGTGTAGGTATATTGTTCTTTTTTAGCAGCATTGATGTTATCATTTTGTTACCACATGTATTAGCAACATCAAATGAATTAATCACAGGGATATCCAAGAATTCTAAGCATGCTGTAAAATGCAATCCTCTGTAATAACTAACGCATCTCTCAAGCACAACATCACCAAAATCAAAGTTTTCTCTTTTACTTTCTGTGTCAAACCTTGTAATCTTTGCATCAATCATTGATGTTTCAAAGCCCATTTCAGACGCTTGAGTCTGAAGCAGTTTTTCTTCAGTTCTCAATCGGTCAAACACAATACAAATTTTTTGCAATTACTCGCCCCAATCTTCGCCAACGGTTTCTGCTTGTTTAAGTTCAATATTTGAACCATCTTTTTTAGCAATCTCATAGTCAGCACCGCAATCTGCAAAAGAAACAATTACTCCTACAGATGCATCATCAGGGATATTCAAGTTTGCGTCACATTCTGGGCAATTCATGATTTTTTTTTCTCGATTAACTAGAATTTATTAGCTTCTGTTGTCTGTAATCCCCATAGTTCAACAAAGCCTTTTGCTAGTTTTTGATCAAATGTAGACTCTTTTCCATATGTAGCAATATTATGATTATATAGTGAATACTTGGATTCCCTCCCTACAACACGTACACTACCCTTGAAAAGTTTGAGCTTTACTATACCAGTCACACGTTTTTGTGCATGTTCAATGAATTTGTCCAGATCTTCTCTTAGTGGGTCATCCCATAGCCCAGAGTAAACCAACCATGACCATTCATCATCAACCATAGATTTGAATTTAGTTTCATGTTTTGTATGAACCATTTTCTCTAGATCGGAGTGAGCTTCAATTAAACATACTGCTGCAGGTGTTTCATAAACTTCACGTGATTTTATTCCAACCACTCTATCTTCAATATGATCAACAATACCAACACCATGAGCTCCTGCTTTCTTATTGATATACTCAATTAATTTTACAGGCTCAAGTTTTTTTCCATCCACTTCAACTGGAATCCCTTTACTAAACTTAATTTTTAGATAAGCTGGTTTCTCAGGAAGATTTTTTGTCTTTATCCAAATAAATGCACTATCTGGTGGTTCATTAAGTGGATTTTCTAATACCCCACCTTCAATTGCCCTTCCCCATAAATTTTGATCAATACTAAATTTTTTTGCAACATTGTCTATCGTAATTCCATGTTTTTTTGCAAATTTTAATTCTGTTTCACGATCTAAGTTAAGATCACGTATTGGTGCAATTATTGGTAAATTTGATCCAGCACGTAATGTGTTATCAAAGCGAACCTGATCATTTCCTTTTCCTGAACATCCATGAGCTAATGATGTAACTTTTTCTTTTTTTGCAATTTCTAATACTTTATGTGCAATTAATGGACGTGCAAGTGCAGTTGCTAAACAATATTTTTTTTGATAAAGTGCATTTGCTTTAATTGCTGGAAATATATAATTTGTAACAAATTCTTTTTTTGAATCAATGTTATAATGTTTTTTTACGCCAAGTTTTTTTGCTTTCTTAGAAATCTTACTATGATCATCACCTTGTCCAACATCAACTGTGACTGTAATGACATCCATGTCATGAATTTCTTGCATATACTTTACGACAACTGAGGTATCCAAGCCCCCAGAAAACGCAAGTATTGATTTTTGTTTCATTGAGCAACTGTCTGAATGTGGGTTGTCATTTATCTTTTATGATAAACTACTTTTC
>CAZIHG010000032.1:0-2451 GCA_964539205.1 uncultured Candidatus Nitrosopelagicus sp. | reverse complement strand
GCATATATGGGCACTTACATTGCACTTCCGAGATGACTATAGAAAAGTAGATGTGCCAATGCTAACTGCAGTATTATCTGAAAAAACATCTGCACGAGTAATTGCAGGTACAACATTGATGATGGTTTTGTTTAGTGTTGTTCCATTCTTTTTGGTAAACCCTGACACAGGAGAACATGTAATGGGTGAAGTGTATCTTTATACTGCAATCGCTTCTGGCGTCTTGATGGTACTTCTTAGTGCTTGGGTTGTTGCAAAACCAACTGAGAAATCATCGTGGGTACTTTTCAAATTTTCAAGTCCATATCTTGCAGTATTATTTATTGCACTTATGATAGATTCCGCACTTTAGGAATTTTTCCGAGTCTGAATCCTTCTGGTCTCTTTGAGCTAGGAATAGTAGCATCTATTCCCATCTTTGCTGTTCGAAGTTTTTTCTGGTCACTGGATGGATCCAGACTGGAACCTCTCACATTTTTTATGATCACCAAATCCTTATCTGCCTGGAATCTTGTTGCCATTGCATATTCAACAGCAGAAGAATTAGTTGGATCAATATCATCATCTACCACAGTAACCATCTTCAGTGATCTATGAGATGCAAAAGTTTCATTAATTATTTTTTTGACATTGGTTGTTTTTGTTTTTGAGATTTGTACAACAGCATGTAACCAATTTGAACCTCCACTTGTCAGAACTACTTGTTTTGTCTGTGAGAATTTTTTCTTAAGAATTCCATTTAATTTGGATTCTATTGGCATGCCCATGAGAAGACGAGCTTCGCCATAACCAGATAATATATCATGGAAAATAGCCTTATTTCTGAAATAGAGTTTTTCTATCTCAATTACTGGGGCCTTTCTAGGCATATCATATGTTCGCAACATTTCGACCATCCATTCTGAGTGGGTTTTATCTTGAAGGATTTTTCCTTCCATTACAATTTCTGCCGTTGAAGGAACGGCAATTTTTGATATTGGACATTTGGTCAAAGTGAGTTTATTATTCAAAAGAGAGTTTGCAATTGTAGTTTCACTCTTACCGAATTCAGCCTGAAATGCAGATGCTATTGTTATTGCTGGATGAACACCAACTGTAATTGCAACGGCAAGATCCTCACCATGCTGTTTTGCATACATGAAAGACTTGTGCAAATCTCGTCCTTCGACCATTCGAATCGAAAATGATTTCTTGTCAATTGGCATCAACCTATGAACAGAAGAATTTTGGTAGTTTTTTTCTTTATTTTTTGTATGAAGTATAGATGATGTGATAAAAGGTCCAGACTCATTTAGAAAGTGAGTTGCAATTGGAAGAATAGAAATATTTTTTGAACTATTTTCAAAGAATTTGGCAGTTGAAGTAATTTTTGGTTTTTTTGAAGCACTGATAGCCTTAACCATTTTTTGATGAATGGTAGATGGTTTGGCATCTATAGCTTGAGCAAATCTAGCTCTGGTTCCAATTAGATTTGAAACGACAGGAAATTTTCGACCTTTAACATTTGTAAATAATAGTGCATTCGAGTCTTCAAATTTCTCAGTTATTGACGCAATCTCATATTTTAGAGATATTGATTTTTTGATTGTTTTTAAGTCATTAGTCTTTTTTATCTTATTTAGAAAAGTACGAAGATCATTTGTCATTATTTTGTTTCCTCCAAGATTATGTCCATTAATTGTTTTGTTGTTTCTTTTTCTAGTGCTTTTTCAAAATTTCCTGTGACAAAACACATCCCTTGTCTTACATATGCAATCTTTTCTGAGACTAATTTTAGAAACAATGCCTCTGATTTTGGTGGTATTATTGTGGATGTTGATGGTACAGGCCCTGAATTAATTGAAACTATCATACCACCAATATTTTGTGAACCTTCAGTGACTGAGACAAAATTCCCATTATCATAATTTAGTATTTGAACTAGAAATGATCGTTCATTAATATCCACTAATTTCTTAGTGTATCCACCAGACAACAAAAAGTTTTGATTGATTATGCCTTTATTGCTATCGGTTCGCTCTTTGAGTCAAATGCAGCTTTCACAAGTTCTTTGGCTTTTTTGATTGTCATTCCCTGTGCTTTTGCTTTCCTTAGTTCTTCAACTGTCTTTGTTTTAGTCCAACCATCATTTACTGCAGTTGTAAGTGTATTTTTGACAAAATCACCTTCAAATGCTTCAGTACCACTAATTGATGCAATTTCAATAGTCTGTGGTTGAACTTTTTGTGATTCAGCTTCTGCTTCTACTCGTGCTCGAAGTTTTGCCTTGTATTTCAGATTTCTTGGTTTGGTTCGTAATCGGTAGCCACAGCATGGACACCATAATCCTTCCCATTTTATAAAAATCTCACAAATTTGACAACGTCTCTGACCTGAGGCATAACGTCCAGTTCCTACTGGTTTTTGTGCCTTGTATCTTGTGCAAATTCCTTTACATGTCATTTTTGTTCG
>CAZIHG010000031.1:0-9719 GCA_964539205.1 uncultured Candidatus Nitrosopelagicus sp. | reverse complement strand
GTTTGGAATCCCCAAACTTGTCTTTTTGCACAATCAAATTCTCTACCAGAGGTACACATTTCACAAACTCTACACGCAAGATTTGAATGAGTTACAACTCTATCACCAACTTTAATATTTTGAACGTCTTCTCCAACTTCAACAACGTCTCCTGCTGCATCTGAACCAGATACATGAGGTAATGGTATTGCAATTGGTTCTCCTCTCATTCCCCAAATATCATTATAGTTGAGTGCTGCCGCTTTTAGTTTTAACACAACCTCATTTGCTTTAGGTTTTGGATCATCAATATCTTCAACCTTAAGGATTTTTGTATAATCATCATCTGGTGCATATTCACGATACACAACTGCTTTCATGAAGATTGACCCTTTTTACCCCTAATTATATTTTCTTGAGATCATACTCTATTGATCTTGAAGTCACGTTTTGGTTGTTGAGCAGATAATAAAATTTGCTTTAGTTGGTCGTCGGTGATCTGTCCTTGTGCCTTTCCTTGTGCAGATAATCCAATTATATAATTTTCAACTAGATTTGCAAGTTCAGGTTTTACCATTTTTACATTATTAAGACGTAATCTAGCTTCAGCTGAAAGAATTTGTTTTAGCATTATTTCTTTTTGTGCGTTAATTTGATCTTCATTAGGTTGTCCAGATTGGTCATCATTAGGATTACTCATAGTAATCACTAGGAATAAATCTTAAGTTTTGGTTTTACTTTAATCAATTCATTAAGTATCTCAGTAGAAAGTTTGTCTAGTTTTTGCATTCCTTGACGAGTAAGAACACTGCCTTTCTTTTCAACTTTCTCAAGATAGCCAAGTTTTTCAAGACCGTGTATTGCATTTCTAATAACTGCACCACTCGCATCTCTATGATGTCTAGCACCATAGTACATCTTGCGTTTTCCGTCACCATAGATTGTCCTAAGATCGTTAACAGAAAGTGGACCATGGAGATATATTTTTCGTAGTATTGAAGCACATCTTGTGTACCACCAATCAGTCTTTTGTGGTGGTTTGTCTGCATGTGCACCAGTCTTTACGAATACTGCCCAACTTGGTGCAGGTATTTCTTCCGTTTTTAACACTTCAGTCAATTTAGATATCAATTCATCTGCTGGAACATCATAGACTTTTGCCATCTGATAAAAAATTCGATAGTCGTTTTATAAATCATTGAGGTATTATTTTCCTATATGTGTGATTACAGAAATAACAAGTAATACGTATAGATTTTACACTAGTTCGGCCAACTCTCACTTTTGAGGAGATAGTTGGTACAATGAATTTTTTACATTTTTTACAAAAACTTGTTCGAATTTGCCAAGGCATCTTAATTTTAAATCGCATGGAAATTTTTCTTGCAATTTGAGCTTGTCTTTCTGCTAATCTAGGATTTTTACTAGCATTCGAAACTGCATTTTCAAATAGAATTAGTATACGTTGTGTTGCTATCTCTTTTTTTGAGTTTTTCATGATTACCTACAATAAAAGATGTAAAAAATTATTATTAAATGCAGTCAGCGGGATTCGAACCCGCGTCACAGGGTTGGAAACCCCGAATACTAACCAGGCTATACTATGACTGCATAAAGGAAAAAAATTTTCCTCCTAAATAAAAATGGTTTTTTCGTACTCATAAACAAGTCTACTTGCAACAATGTGAGCTTCTAAAGAAGATCTGCCTATGGTAAATGACTTTTCTAGATCTATAATATCTTCAATTTCTTTACCAAAGTGACCTTTTTGAAATCCTCCTATTATAACACAGGTGTCTTCAGTAATTTTTTTCGCCAATTGTTCATAAGAAGTCATGATTTGTCCTTTTGTTGTTAATCCGATTATATGAGCTGGTGCGATTTTAGAAATTAGTTGTGAAATAGTTGAATCTTCCATTGTAATTAATGATTGACCATCTTCTGATGTTCTAATTTTTTTTTCAACAAATAATTGTTCCATCAATCCTTGAAAACGGTGATATGATTTTGGTAATCGGATATTATTACTGAATGATATTACTTTGTCGTTTATAGTATGAACATAAAGGCAAATTTTGGATTGATGGAATGCAGGGGTAGTACAAATAGATAATAATGTTAGATGAATCAAGTCTGGTCGTCCACGTTTGATTTCATTTTCAATTCCTTTCATTGCACCAAAGTGCCAAGAGTTATCAAGTAATGTATTTTGGGGATCTTTTTTGAATTTTTTTGAATATGATGTAACTGATGGATGATTGTGCATGTTTTCAGGTATTAATTCGAGAGATGATTCAGCTAAAATTATTGTAATCATGTGATTATTATCTTGTACTTGTTTGCGATTAATATTTGGTTATCCAGATGTACATCCGCTATAACCACATTCTATACAAATACTACAACCTTCAATTAACACAAGTTTGTTTTTACATGTAGGACAAAGATTTTCTTCTTTATCATCTTCTTTTTGTATTACAACATCTCTTGGTTTCTCTTGTGGTGGTGCTATTTTTAATGCCTCATGTATCTGCTTTAAGATATAGGAATTAGAGATATTGTCCTGTATGTAATCATGAAGGTATTGTGTAGCAACAACATCGAAGGTCTTTTCTGCATTCTCACTTGTCATGTGAAGAACTTGCTGGTGTCTAGAGCCATCACGGTAGACCGTTATTCCTTTAAGCCCAATCTCATGTGCCAGTAGATATGCTGCCTTAACATCTTCTGCGGAGACATCATTTGGCATATTGATTGTCTTTGCAATTGCATTGCCAATCCAATCTTGCCATACTGCCTGAGCCATAAGGTGATCAGACCAATGTATGTCCATTGCCGTGACAAAGATGTTTTGTATCCATTCAGGAATTTCTGGAATTCCTCTAACAGAACCATAATTATCTGCAATTTTTGCTAGCAACTCCTCACTATAAATTCCATTTTCTTTTAGAACCTGTTCGAATATCTTATTTGTATAAAAGAATCTTCCAACTGTTACCCTCTTTTCAAATACCAAAGCAAATGTTGGCTCCATACCGTTTGAACAGTCAGCAATCATTGATAGTGTGCCAGTTGGTGCCACAGTTGTGGTTAATACATTTCTTATTCCATGTTTTTCAATTTTTGCGATCAATGCATCCCAATCATAAGAATGTGAGTGCTTTGCTTTTTCATAATATCCTGCAATTGGTATCTTACCTTCGGGAAACTCTGTCTTTGAACACAATGGAAATGCACCACGTGATTGTGCCAATGCGACACTTTCTTCCATAGAATAATATGATAAAGCCTCAGATAATTTACCCATGAATTCATAACCTTCCTGAGAATTGTATGGGATTCTTAATTTGTATAATAGATCGGCAACACCCATGACACCTAACCCTATACGCCGAGAATCTTTTGATGCTATATTAATTTCTGGAACAGGATAATGATTAACATCGATCACGTTATCTAGGAATCGTGTTGTTTTTCTAATTGTCTCTTCGTATCCCTGCCAATCAAATTCGTATTGTCCGTCAGCTTTTCGTTTTGTAAGAACTGCCAAGTTAATAGAACCAAGATTACATGATTCGTATGGATATAGACTTTGTTCACCACATGGATTAGTAGCTTTAAGCGGACCACCTCTTGCTTTTGCAAATACATTGTACGTGTTTATGTTATCAAAGAAGATTAATCCTGGTTCTGCACTCTTCCAAGCGGATGTTGCAATTAGATCAATAAGATGATGGGAATTAATCTCTCGTACAGCAGTTTGATCACGTGTACTTCGTAATGTATATTGTCCATCATCAGAATTCACTAATGAATTCCAAAAGTCATCCCATATTCCTACACTTACATTAAAGTTCTCTAAAACTCCTGGTTCTGTTTTGTTTGTAATAAATTTCTCAATGTCTGGGTGCCATACATCCATGATACCCATGTTTGCACCTCTTCGTTTTCCTCCTTGCTTTACAACTTCAGTGACTGTATTGATTATATTCATGAACGTGACTGGACCTGATGCTACACCTGATGTTGAGGCTACTATGTCACCCTCCTCTCGTAACTCTGAGTAATTAATGCCGACACCTCCTCCTGATTTGAAAATTAATGCCGCGTCGGATGTTGATTTCATTATTCCTGCCATGTCATCAGGCATACCAAGCACAAAACATGCAGACAATTGTCCTAATCGACCACCTGCATTCATCATTGTTGGTGAGTTTGGAAGGAAGGTCTGTGATGTCATTAGTTCATAGTATTCAGTTATTCTTGTTTCATAATCATCAAATTTCTTTGCAGCTAGTTGTGTTAAGAGTTGTTTAAAACCAAATTTTGCTTTTCCTCTTTTTGCAATGTCAATGTAACCATTAACAAGTCCTCTGAAATGATATTGATTCAAATAGTAATCACCTATCTTAAATTTATAATTAAATTGATCAAGTTTTGATAGATATTCCTCTGCTTCTGAAACATCATTTTCGAGATTTCCTGAATTACTAAAAATTTGTTCATCATGTAATAAATCACCAATTCCAATTAAAATTGCAACTCGTTCAAACATGGCAGATGGGCTTTCAGTTATTTCATTTTTATTATTTCTTAGAAGGTATCTTGAGGATAAAACACGTAAACAATTAAGATCAAAATTCTTTGAGACTGGATCTAATGTTTGTGTATTTAATACCTTCATTTTTTCATCGCGAACTTTTCTTCTTTCATGTCTATAAAGGATGTAGGCTTTGGCAATTTCACTATGACCTTGTTCAATTAAAGTTGATTCTACCATATCTTGTATATCTTCAACACTTGGTGCATTTGTGGTAGAAAATCCTTGATGTGATAGTTTCTCCAATACACCATTTGCTAGTTGTTCGGCCAACGAGCGATCACCCTTATTTGTTGCCATTAATGCTTTATAGATCGCATTTGTAATTTTATTTTGATCGAACTTTGATGTCTTTCCATTTCTCTTGCGAATCTCCGCGAAAGAACTCTCTATTTGTGAATTTTCAACCAAAACATAATCCCCAAGTATAGTAAAAATGGTTCTGCATAAAAATCCTATGGCAATTAGTTCTGTAGTTGGAGCTAAACATTTTTCACAATGCTCCAAGAAATTTCGTTTTGGTTTTTTTCAATTAAAAATTTTTAGACATGCAGAAAAGAGATCAGATTTGGTATGGTAAGTAAATAATGACGAAATTCGTTTTACATGATGTATGTTGATTTGCAGGTTGGACATTTGTCTCCTAGTTTCTCGCTTTTGTAGCCACAATTACCACATATTGGAACATGTTTTATTGGTTTGAATGACGAAATTAGTGACGATGCATGTTCAATAATTGTTTTAATATCTGAGGATTTAGATTTGTTATCAAGATTGATCTTTACCATAGTTCCACCATTTAGAGCCTTGGTTCTCTGATTACATTTAACAACTGTATCATTTTTCGCATTCATGGAACCAAATTTCTCTCCATCGATAATGATACCTTGTGAATATGTTCCATTTTCTGTTAGATCTATCAGTGAATTCTTGCCATATTTCTCTCCATCAAGTGTAGTAAATCGTGATATGCCATCGCTATCGACCATAGAAATCTTGACATTTATACCAGCCTCTTCGCCATTCTTAGTTGCTTTATCAATCGCAGTTTGAAGCACTTTATCCAAGATCTCATTTCCATCTTTAGTCTCTTTATGATCAAGAATTTTGAATATAGCCTCTTGTAGACCAACAAGATTCAAGACCAAAGAGACATTACTTCTTTGCATAAATTGTGTACTATTTGCAAGAATTGGATTGACGCCACGTCGTGTAAGATCTGAGATATCTTTCTTTCGTATTGCCATAGAAGATATGACAGGTTTCATCAACAGAGCTAATCTTGCTCTAAAATAAGTTTCATCTTTATTTGATTCAAATGCCAATCGTGGAAGATTAATTGATACAGAACCTAATGTTATTGCAGTCGTAGAAGACTTTTCGTTTAGTTTTATTCCATTTGTTGAACATGGACCTTTTGAAAAAATTACATTACCACCAATAGAAATAATCTCTGACAAGATCTTAGAAACGTTAGATAGTTTTCCCTTTTCATAGTCAATAACAAGCCCAATCTTAGGTAGTGGTGTTGATTCTGCATAAGATTTGTATGCGGATAATACTGCTTGTATGGTTTTTTGATCCACAGATAAAGGAATCCTAAATGAGATTAACGTGGATATTTTATCAAAACTAATTGAAGTTGATGATAATGTAAATACTTTCTGTAACATTTTTTCAATTTCCGATGCATTCTTGGAATATTTTGCTAAAACTGACACAAGTTCGTCCACAACTACTTCTTGTGATGCTTCTTTGGATACCAATGTAAAAAATGTAGAGAGTAATGTTGCTAAATCATCTAGTGTCTTTGGATGTGGCAATCTTGTCACGCCTAGATATTTACCTTGAAGTTGTAGTCCATTCTCAACAAATTCCTTAAGATTCAGGAATGCGATGTCAGGAATAACAGACCACAAGCCAGTATTAGATATGTGTATATCTCCTGCCATGTGTGCGTCTGCTATGTCTTTTGGTAGTGTATTTGTAAGTAAATATTCAGACAGTGTATTTTTTCCAGTCTTAAATAACAAATCTTCAACACCATTCTGCAGGTTTTCTACATTTGTGAATAATTCTTGAATATCAAATACTGGCATGCCCAATCGTGCTAACTTATTTCTATACTCCTCATGACCATGTTCTAATAATACATTATTTACCATTTCACGAATTAATGAACCAGTAAGATATGTAGTTTGAAATTTGTAAATACGATTCTCAACTTCTTCAGTGATTTTTTGGGATAGTTCTAGTGGAAGACTGCCTTCACGAACTAGTGATTGTATAATCTTATGAGAATTGAATTCTTCGATCGAATCATGTGAAGTACGAACATACATTTTTCCACTTTCAATAATTGAACGTTCTTCAATCTGTCGCGCAAGACTGAGAACTAATTTGCCTAAATTTGTAATTGTATATCGTCTTTCAGATTTATTTAATGCAACTAAGGATTGTCTCAATAATTTTCTAAGATGATAAGCAAATTTGCCACTCTCCTTTTTTGATTTAAATCCAGCCAGTGATTTCAGTTCAGAGTATGTCAATGGCCCTTTCGAATTCAATATTCTAAGAATATCAATTCTGTTTGGACTAGCCATAACAGAGAAGATCATTCTCACTCGTTTTGACGTTGATTGGAGCATACCACCTCCGGTACCGTCATCGTCTAATTCAAGCTCATCATCGTCAACATCTGCATCTGCATCGACATCAAGATCTAATTCTTCATCAAAATCTTCTTTTTCAGTCCCCATTGATATGGTAAAAAAAAATTAACTAATAAGAATTGTGTAGTACAATGGCAAGAAACTATTGATTTTTTTCTAGATCAGTTGAAAAGTCAACTGGGGACAATCTTTGTCCACAAAATGGACATTTATTGTCATGATGTTTCATGACGTCTTTTACAGACTTTAACATTTTCATAGTGGTAATCTTTTTCCCACACTTTCCACACACAATTTCAACTGACATGAAAAAAAAATATTTTTATCAAGTATAAAAATTAAGAAAAGAATTTTTAATTATTAAAATAAAATTTTTTACTGTTTTTCTAAGACAATTCCTCGTTGATCAAATCCAACAATTTTTGCTTCTGTACCAATTGGTAGATCAGGTGGCGTAGCAATATTAGGTAAAAATCAAGATATTCTCACGCCTGACGCATCATCTAATTCCATGACTGCCCAGGCATAAGGTGCAAATTCTTCAAATCCTTCAGGAGGAACCGTCATAATCGTATATGTCACAATTTTGCCTTTTCCATTGATTATAGCATCTTCAAATTCTTTATTACCACATTTCTTACAGAAATAAACCGTAGCAAGGTGTAATTCACCACATTTACTACATTTTCTAGCCAAAACATTACCTGCCTTAGCACTCTCAATAAATTCAGGTTTTGCAGACAATTTACACACTTTGGAATATATGGACTGCACAACTGGCTCCAGTTGCGCCGAAGTTTTGTGTTAATCCTATTTTAGCATCATTTACAGCTCGTTCTCCTGCATTATCTGTTAATTGGTCAAACACTTCAACTACCTGACCTACGCCTGTAGCACCTATTGGATGACCTTTAGATTTCAATCCACCTGATGGATTAATAGAAATTGTACTGTTGAGTTTGGTTTCACCTTGACGTGCAGCAATTGCACCTTTCCCTTTTTCAAAGAAACCAAGATCTTCAGTATCAACAACTACCGCAACAGTAAAACAATCATGAACTTCAGCAAAATCTACATCCTTTGCAGAAATTCCTGCCATCTTATATGCATCTGCTGCAGCAATTTTTGTACTTGGAATAGTTGTTAGATGTTCACGTCCTTGTAATGCTGCAGGTGAACCACCACGTCCTGAACCAATTACCTTTATGTAATCTTTTGAATGTTCTTTTGCAAAATTCTCATTACATAGTATTACCGAACTTGCACCATCAGAAAATGGACAGCAATCGTATAGCTTTAATGGACTTGCTACTACTGCAGAATTCATTACATCATCAATTGAAATTTTTTTTCTAAAATGCGCCTTTGGGTTTAGAATTCCATTTTCATGGTTTTTTACAGCAACACTTGCAAGATCTTCCTCGGTTGCATCAAATTCATTTAGGTATGCTCGTGCCATTGATGCAAACAAGCCTGGAAATGATGCACCAGCCTGACCTTCATAAAAAAAATCAGAGCAATACGAAAAATAAGTTGTAGTCCATTCTGTTCCCGTGTGAGTCACTTTTTCAACTCCGGTAACTAATACTGCATCATAAAAACCCGCGGCTACATTTGCAAATGCCTCTCTAAATGATACAGAACCACTTCCACATGCAGATTCAATTGAAAGTGATGGTCTTTCTGAAATTCCTAGATTACTCATAACAACTGGTCCTAAGTGAACTTGTTTATCTGCTACACCAAATACATTTGAAATGTAACCAGCTTTGATCTCTTTGGGTTCTATACCTGCACTCTCTATTGCATCTACTGATGCTTGAATTGTAATATCTGAAATACTATCATCTAGTTTTCCATATTTTGTGCTTCCCGCACCTAAAACGCAAACACTGTCCACGAAAAAATGCTGACCTGTTCCCTATAAAAATTGATCAAAAAATTACATTAAGGTAGAATGATAATATACACTATGAAAAGAAATCAGAGTTTGCAAATTTTCAAAAATAAACCTACTGTAAGAGATGTCACAAAGACGACCAAGAAGATTGTTGATTCATTTAAAATTGAAATCAATCAATATTATGATAACAACGGTTTCCTTTCTTGGTCTAGCAAGCTCCACAAATATGTAATTTTAGGAACAAGTTCCCCTAAAAAGGGAATTTGCCAATGTCCAGAATGCAATGTAGGACAACTAATGGTTATCAAGTCACCTATAACAAAGAAAAGATTCATTGGTTGTTCAAACTATTACAATGGATGTAAGGCTTCTTCTCCACTTTTGCAAAAAGCCATGGTTCGAGTAATTAAAAGAAAATGTACAATTTGTACATGGCCAACAATAGTTTTCAGGTTTACTAGAAAACAAAAATGGCTAAGACAATGTGCAAACATAAATTGTGAAAGCAGAAAGGCTAAGGCTTAAAGTCAGAATAAATATCAGTTCTTCGATTTTTTAACAAAGG
>CAZIHG010000030.1:0-16896 GCA_964539205.1 uncultured Candidatus Nitrosopelagicus sp. | reverse complement strand
AGATCATCCCTAGTAACAATCTCTTCTGTAGGGGGCCTAGCAATCAAATCAACCTTTTCAGTTATGTCCAATTTACAAGAATTTTATCTTGAAACTCTATAAAGTTATACCAAATAAAACTGGATTACATTTTTCTATGATAATATACAATATGATTTATGACATATGATCTTTACATAATGGCAGCAGTGGTTGCTGGGGTGACAGCATTCCTAGTTGCAAAAAAATTCAGAGATAGGTAATTAGTTGGGATCTAAATCTTCTAATGTTTTTCTTGGCTTTTTACTGAGATAGAACGCATGTGCGCTAATAATGAATCCTACCAACCATACTTTGGTCGCAAAAATCAGATTCCATGGTCTATCAGGATCTGGATAGTGAACTGCCAATTTATCAATATCTGGAGTAGTTCCATCTAAAATCATCTGCGCTGTAATTTCTGCATTCAACACAGTGAAACTCCACAAGACCTCGTAAAGACAGATAATTGCAAATCCAAGCAACATTAATTGTAGTAATGCCATTCTGTATGATTGTAGTCCCACTGTTCTTTTCCAGCCAATTCTTGAAATACAGTACCATGCAATTATGCAGGCAAAAGATAACCATGTTGAAAGGTTTGCAAAATTCTCAAAAGGCACATGCGTACCAACTAAGACCTCACCCATTACATACGTTCCATGTTCCTGCCACTCTTGTATCATCGAAACAGTTCCATAGATAGTAATTGTGGTCATAATTATTGCACATGCATAGAAAACGTACAGAAAAACTCGGTATTGTCTGTCGTGTTCATGGAGATGCCGGATCTTCATTTCAAGGACTTTCTAATTATGTTATATAAAATGATTTCAGGTATTTTCTCTGATCTTTTTAGTAACCTTCTTTTTGTCTTTGCCGGTTAATCTCATTTTTACGTCTATACTCATCTAAAATCTCGTCAGGTGTAAGTCCCAGTTCTAGTGATGCTTGAACTACAAAATGCCATATGTCTACCAATTCTTCTTTGGCATCATCTTGATTAAATTTAGTTGGTGTTTTCCACCACTTCCAGTTTGTGGTTCGTTGTAACTCTACAGCTTCATGTATTATTGCAATACAGAGTGCTGAAACTTTTTCTTCCATATCTTTTGGATACCTATCAAGATTCATCATACCGGTAAGACCTTTCTGTAGAGAAAAAATTGAATCTAATTTGTCTTCCATGCTTTCACATAAACACTGGCATCTATAACTCTTCAAAAAGATGTCATCTGTTTATATTGCATAACTCGTTTAGTTATATCTGATTTTTTCAGATGAAGAAGACCATCCAACCCATATCTTTCTACAGCAAACGAACCCATAACATTTGCATATACAAGTGACTTTTTTATTTCGGAAATACTTGTTTTATTTTTTGATGCCAAGTAACCAATCATTGCACCTGCAAACGAATCTCCTGCACCAGTTGGATCCAAAACAGACTCTAGAGAGAATCCAACTGATGGAAAAACCAAATCCTTATGAAAAAATAATGAACCGTGCTCACCTTTTTTTATTATTACATAACTTGTTCCCCAATTCATAATTTTTTTTGCACATTTAATCAGATTATCCTCTTTGGTCAGTAGTTTTGCCTCTTCATCATTTATGACAACTGCATCAACTGATTTTATCATTTTAACTACATCATTTCTTTTTGTACTGATCCAAAATTCTATTGTATCACACATTGAAAATTTTACATTATCAAATTCTTTGATAATTTTTGTATTCTGGGTGGGATCATTATTTGCCAAGTAGACAAATTCAGACTTTTTATATTCTTCAGGAACACTTGGTTTGAAATCAGCTAATACATTGAGTTCAGTTTTGAGTGTTTTCCGTACATTAAGATTTTTATCATACTTTCCATCATATCTGAAAGTTTTACCTTTTAATATGGAAAGTCCTTGAATATCGAGATTTCTTTTTAACACATTATAATATTTTTTTGGAAAATCATCACCAACCACCGCAATCAAACCTGGTTTTGTAAAAAAACTTGCAGATATCGCAGCAAATGTTGCAGCACCACCTAAAACACCTCTCAAAGTTTTTTTTGGTGTACGAATTGTATCTAGTGCAGTGGAACCAAACACTGTAAGCATAGTATTTTGATGAATTTTACGTATAAATCCGTTCGTAAATTTGTGTAAAAGTTTTGATCAAACTTTAAAGCTACTTAGAGCAAGTAAAATAAATCAAATTCTCTATGACGTGTCTTATGGCAAAGATTAGAGTAAAACAGGGAGATAACGAGATTGAGATTGATTCTAGAGATTTTTATGTTGACAATGACTCTGCCGCAGAGGTTATAGAATCATTAAAGCAGCAACTACAGAAACCATTGTCAAATAATGTAATGAATTCTTTAGATAATGCTGAATTTCATGAGCCAGAATTTTCTTCACCAGAAAACATTACAGTTGATGATATAAGGTACAAACTAAGAATTTTAGCTAAAAACTCTTTCTTTGATCAACCACGTACGGTTAGTGAAACAGTTAGTCAAATGTCGGAATATGGATGGATTGCCAGCCCATTTGATGTTTCTGTAGCACTAACAAAAATGGCTTTTAATAAAGAAGTTTTAAAAAACACTAACGATGAGAGAAATCATTATTTCTCAAAAGAAGCTTTACTCACTAATTAGCAAGTCATACACTATTTTCATAGCGGATTTTTAGAATAATCTATACATAGTTTGAGATCTTAATACTAACATGGAAGACAAAGACGAGATCCCTAAAGAAATTGATGAACATTTCAAACTGTTTGGAAAGGAGCCATGGGAAGTTGAATATGGCGAAAAATGTCCTATCTGTAACGTTCGTATTGACGAATATGGTTTTTGCTCCTGTGGTTCTAAAGGGGACTAATCTTTTTCAATTCTTCTAGTCTGAGATAGTTATTTTGATCATTTTTGCTTCTTGGTTTGGACAATCATTACCATCACGTGGAAGATTTACTATTTTATCTGCAACATCCATTCCTACCATCACTTCACCAAAAACAGTATACTCCCTGTCCAGAAAAGTACTATCTGACGTGACTATAAAAAACTGTGAACCTGCACTATTAGGATCTTGTGATCTTGCCATTGAAATAATTCCTCGCAAATGTGATCTAGGATTAAATTCTGCATTTATAGTATAACCAGGTCCACCCATACCCCATTGATTCTTGAGACTAGTCTCTTTTGTATTAGGATCTCCACCTTGAATCATAAAACCAGGAATTACTCTATGAAAAAGAGTTCCGTCATAAAACCCAGATTGTGATAACTTTATAAAATTTCGTACATGTTCTGGTGCCAACTCAGGAAGTAATTTAAATTCAATATTTCCTAGATTAGTTTCTATTGTACCACCAGTCAATAATAGAAAAAACTTTCGATTATCATAAGAGTCTTTTGTTTATATGAACTCGTAAATCTTCTAAAAGAAATAATTCTTAATAAATTTTTTATGTTGTTTCGAATTACGCAACTGGTATTTTCTTTTTTAAAATCTTTGATAGTCTTATATAGATCAACTTAAAACAATTTTTGTGAATCGCACTAATCAGAGCACAGTAATTAAAGCAGCAATCAACACACTTCTTGATAATGGTGTGACAGACAAACAAGATATCTATACCAAAGTTGTTGATGAATTGGGTGTTCCAAGACCAACAGTCAGACGAGTTGCACGTGACTTAAGAAATGAACTTTTAGAAAAAATCAGAATACTACAATCTGAAACACGATTAATTGTATCTTCTGCTGGTACAAAAGCAGAAGAATAATTCTTTTTCTATTCCAAGATGTAAATATCATTAACATTATATTCAAGAAATTTAGCTAAATTTTCATGGGTCATGTAAAAAACCACCTAGCAAAACTAGTTTGTGGAGTTTTTGCTGTTGTTTTAACAGGTTTATGGCCACTAATGACAAATTTTGAGCCCATTCTCAACACAGTTTTTCTTATGGCTGTACCAATAATGTGGTTTATGGTATTTATCACGTGGATTGCACAAAAGGCAGCAGATTATAATCATGTGCAGAATCACGACGAAAAAAAAACAATGAACAATTAACTACACAAGAACTTAGTACAGTCAAACTTAATCTTAAAGAAAATTTGAAAGATATTAACAGTGAGAATGAAATTACACGATTAAAGAAAGAAATTGAGTATCTAAAAACTAGAGTTGAAATTGAATCAATACGTGCAGAAATTTACAATCTTAAGATGCTTGCTGCCAAAACTAAATAATTATTTGCAGTGACTACACTGATCAACTGTTTTATGATTTTCTTTACAACCAGGACAACTAACTGCCCCACCAAAATGACATTTGCAATCACATTTTAATTGTTGTTTCATTTTATTTTCAACTACATAGAAATTGTCAGTCAAATTAATATCTAAGTATAGAATTTTTTCCTTATGAATACAAGGATATTAGTTATTTCAGGCCTTCTAGTTTTAATGTCAACTATTATGATCACACCAACATTCGCCTACGAAAATTCTAAGATCATAACATCCAATGAAAACATGCAATTGGTTAAGACAGTAATTCCAATGAATATACCATCTGATAACACACTACCTTGGGGCAAAGTGACAGGAACGATTCAAAATCATTTGGATGGATATCCAGTAATTATTCAGATGTATCAAAATGGTGAAGCAGTGCATTTTGCTCAAACTGATGTAAATGATGATGGATCTTATGAATACAAATTCAGAATTAGATCAGTTGATGGTGATAAAGTGATTAACGTATTTGAAGGTGATTATGAGGTAAAAATATTCCAAACCATCAAGCCATTTTTTGGCTTTTCAATATAGTGAATTTTAATTATTTTTTGCAATACTTAATGTGTTATCAACCAGTTCATTCAGCCTAGATTTTATTTCATCAGACACGATCTGACCATCTTCAATCTTATCTGCTGTTATGAATGCAGAAGTTGGGTTTGTAATTACTCTAAAATATGACATCAGTTGTGTTAATAGAGTTTGAACATCGGTAAAACCAATCATGCCTGATGCTAGTATTGCCAAACCAGCAGTTTTACCTCCAGTTTCCTTGTAATTAACAAATTCAAACAAATTCTTTAATGCCGCACTGAACATAGAGTTGTAGATTGGTGTTCCGATCAACCAAACATCTGCTTCTGTGATATCCCGTGCTGCTTGTAACGTCTTTTCATTATAATCTACTTCATTTAAAAATCCTCGATAGTATTCAAATCCATCTTCTGACAGATTAATAAATTTTGTATCTAGATTTTTTTCCTTTGTATATTCAAAAACATATTTCATCATTATCTGAGTATTTGCATTCTTTCTTGGACTACCAGAAATTACAACAACTTTCACAAATAGTATTATTCTATATGATAATTTAAACTAGAATAAAATACGGGCTTGGAGGGCTTCGATCCCTCGACCTGTAACTTAGGAGGCTACTGCGCTATCCATATTGCGCGTCTATAATGACTCTGCGCCACAAGCCCAGCAGAAAACATATTCGTAATTATTTAAGCGTATCAAGATTTGTCTTAATTAACTGTTCAATCTGTTTCCAACCTGAATCCTCTTTCTGTTCCCATCTTTCGTAATAAACAACATCTTTTAGATCTAATCTTGGTAACCATCCAACCCTCTCAAGATCTGGTTTTGTTTCAAAATTGGTCACGTGTCCAAGGCACAGATATGCAACAGGTACTACATGATCAGGTAACTCTAATTGTTCTTTTAGAGTATCATTTGATAGAATACTAACCCAACCTAATCCTATTCCTTCTGTTCTTGCCGCCAACCATAGATTCTGGATTGCACAACAAACACTGTATATACCTGCCTCAGGAATACTTGTCCTTCCAATCACAAATGGACCAAATTTTGTAGGATCATATGTTACACAGATGTTAATAGGAGATTCCATAATTCCTTCTAACTTAAAGGAAAGATATTCAGATTTTTTTGGATCTTCAACTAATTTGGATGCACGTTCGTGCTCAATCTGAAAAGACTCTTTGATAGTCTTTTTTGTATTATTATTTTTGATCAAGACAAAGTTCCATGGTTGAGAGAAACCAACTGATGGAGCATGATGTGCTGCATGAAGAATTTTTGTTAAAGTACTGTCACTAATAGGCTCTGAAGTAAAGTGTGTTCTAACATCACGCCTTGAATAGATTGCTTTGTAAAAACCTTGTTTCTCTGTATCGGTAAAATCATCATTCATAGAATATCATAATTCTCCAACTATACATCTCTTCTCTGTTAAACGTTAATAATGACATTCTCAATTTTGTAGTTCACGGGCTGGTGGTCTAGCTTGGTTATGATGCCGCCTCGACACGGCGGTGATCGCGAGTTCAAATCTCGCCCGGCCCATTCTTATTTTTTAAATTTTAGGAACTTGAATCAAAATTCATTTCAACTATACTCCATGCAGATTCAACAGTAATCATTCCTGTTGCACTATACTGTACAGATTGGCCAGTGACAATTTTCTCATATACTGTTTCATTGACATCAGTTAGGACAAAGGAAAATTTACTATCCAAAGGAATTTCAGTACCAGGATAGAATGCAGCTCTGCCTGGCATTGCAACATCCTCAGTTGAATAACTAGCAGAACCTAAAGATACACCATCACCATATAATTGATATGCAATTAAAGGAATTGTAAATGTAAGATCACTTGGATTTGTAACTGAAAATGTCACTATCATAGTTGCTCTATTCTCTATTGTATTTACATCTCTTAACTCAACTTCAGATAATTCTATAGTTGCTTGTTCAAGTTGTGGATTATCCAAACTTGCATAATAAACACCACCACCCATCATGCCTAATAATGCTAGGATTGCTACGACTAAGATAATTCTACCTGGTGGCTTCAATTATTTTTTTTTATGTGCAACACTAAAAAACCTTGTCAAGAGTCAAATATAGAATAATTTCTTGTTATCTCAATGGCACTAGAACAAGCATTGCTTTCTTGGGTTCATATTACTAGTGCTGCAATTTGGGTTGGTGGTTCATTATTCATTGGTGCAGTTTTTGCGCCAATCTTAAAAAAAATGTCAATGTCAGTTGAAGAAAGATTACAATTAATGATTAAAGTTGGTAGACGGTTTAACAAAATTGCCGTTCCTGCATTGATAATTCTAATAGTCACAGGAATATATCAGGCACATCTGGTCTTGCAAAAATCCGATCTATTATACGATACTAGTTATGGAAACGTCTTGATAATTAAGATGATTTTAGTTGCCGCTCTGATTATGACTTATGCAATACATGTAAGAGTCATCAGAAAAGATGTTGAAGATCAGATAATGGCTAATCAGATTCCTGAGGTTCAGTTACAAAAATTAAGAAAAAAGATTATCATTCTAGGGGAAATCACAGTTGTGCTTTCTGTCATCATATTATTCCTGGCTGCTTTACTGAATTCAGGTGGAGAAATATAATAATTTTTTAAACAAACTGTGTTAAAAAATACCATGAATGGTTTTCTAATTGGAAGGTTTCAACCTTTTCATCTTGGTCATCTAGAGGCAGTTAATTTTGCGTTATCAGAAGTTGATCAACTCTTCATTGGAATTGGCAGTTCAAACAAGAGCCATGAAACAAGAAATCCATTTACTGTTGAAGAGAGAAAACTTATGATAGAATCATCACTAAGTGAGAAAATTCACAAATTAGTTAACATTTACGAGATACCAGATCTTCATGATCATTCAAAATGGACAGACTCGATTGAGAAAATTATTCCAGATTTTGATGTAGTGTTTTCAAATGATGATTTTACACACAAACTTTACGAAAAAACAAACAAAAAGATAATTTCAGTTTCTTTAAAATCACGTGAAAATTTTTCGGGAACCAATATCCGAAAACTCATACAGACTGATGGGAACTGGCATGATTTGGTCCCAGATGGATCAAAAACTGTTTTACTAAATATAGATGCAAAAAATAGGCTCAAAGATCTTTAATTATAAATAACCTTCATACACCGCGTCAATAGGAGAAATATAATTTGGAATATCTTGTTATGTTACCTGGACCAACAAATGTCCCTGAACGAGTAACCAGAGCAATGGTCACACCATCAATTAATCACCGAAGTGATGATTTTGTAGAACTCTATGAGGAATGCGTAAACAACACAAAAAAAATTTTTGAAACAGAAGGTGACGCTGTATGTCTTTCAGCTTCTGGTACTGGTACCACAGAGTGTGCAGTTGTGAATTTAATCAAGAAAGATGATAAAGTGATTATTCCTGTAAATGGAGAATTTAGTACACGATTAGCACAACAAATTGAGTGGGCTGGTGGTCAAGCAATTAGAATTGAAACGGAACCCGGCATAAACGCTACATTCGAACAAGTTAAAGAAGCATTTGATAATAATAAAGATGTTAAAGCATTCTATTGTGTTTGGAATGAAACTTCCACTGGAACCATGATTAATTATCTTGACAGGATTAAAGATCTTACATCAAGGAATGATTCCTATTATGTATTAGACGGTGTATCAATTGTTGGAGGCGAAGAGCTTCATATGGATAAATGGGGAATTGACATTGCTATGACTGGTGGTCAGAAAGCATTTGCATGTCCTCCAGGTATTTCACCAATATGCATCAATCAAAGAACAAGAAAATACATGGAAACTAATCCTCCAAATACAATGTACTTCAATTTACAAAGATACTTCAAATACTATGATGAATCTAAGCACACTCCATTTACTCCCGCATTACCTGTTCTGTATGCATACAGAGAAGCAATGAGAATAATGTTAGAGGAAGGAATGACAAAAAGAATTCAACGTCATAGAATATGTTCTGACGCACTATATTCTGGTCTTTCTGCAATAGGATTAACACCATTTGCAAATGAAGATTCAAGATCAACTGTGGTAATTGCATTAAACTATCTTGATGGGTTAGAGGACAAGATTTTCAGAGATACACTTGCAAAAAAATTCCGAATTCTAGTTGCTGGCGGTTTTGGAAATCTCAAAGGTAAGGTTTTCAGAGTTGGTTGTATGGGAGAGGTCCATCGCTATCATGTGATGAGAACAATCTCTGGAATAGCATCAACTTTAGCTATGATGGGTTATGATACCGATGCACAAGCAGGTCTAAAAATTGCAGAAGAAAAACTAAAACCACTAGATTCCCTTTAACTTAATATAAGGAAATTCGAAATCGACTACGTTGACATTCAAAAAAGGACAATTGATTTTACTGGAGTATACTGCAAAGATTAAAGACAGTGGTGAAATTTTTGAAACCACAATAGAAGATGAAGCAAAAAAATACTCTTTACACGAACCAAATGTCAAATATATGCCAAAATTAGTTTCAGTTGGAGAAGGTTGGGTACTAAAAGGCTTAGACGATGCACTCTCTGAAACCACCACTGGTGACAAGAAGACAATTGAAGTTTCACCTGACAAAGGCTTTGGTGAAAGAGACAAAGGTAAAGTGAGAATGATTCCTTTAAGAAAACTTGGTGAGGATGCAGAAAAAGTTTCAGTGGGTGATACCGTAGAGATCGATAATAAAAAAGGAATAATACGCTATATTGGTTCTGGACGTGTTCAAGTAGATTACAATCATAGGTATGCAGGAAAAACAATTCTGTATGATATCAATGTCACAAAATCACTTGATTCTGATGGTGATAAAATTTTGGAGATTCTTAAATCCCGAATGCCAGTTGAAAATGAAAAGATCACGTACAAAAAGAATGGAACTATAGTTGATGTCATAATACCTGACGAAATTTTTAGAGCAGATGGTCTTGCAATAATTAAACACTTTATTCAGACTGATTTATTCAAGTTTGTTCCATCTTTAGCAAAAGTAAATTTTGTTGAAACATATGAAAATAAGCAAACACCAAAACCTAAATCTGACGAGAAAACAAAATCAAAATAATTACAAGACTTTAGTACTTTTTGCAAGTTTTAATGCCTTATTTTCAGTAATTTTCACTTCTTTGAGAATTGTATATCTTTCTGGTCTCAGTGATTGTGCTATAGTGAGTGCTTTAGTAAGCACTTTTGGTCTAAGACCAATTTCCTTTGCGCAAGTTGGTGCACCAACACTCTTCAATGTCTTTACAATTTTTTTCCAATCTTGTCCTTGTAGCTTGGCAATCATTATTGCACCAATTCCACACTTTTCTCCATGTAATCCAATTCCATATTCCAAATGATCCACCGCGTGTGAAAAGAGATGTTCCGCACCAGAACATGGTCTACTACTACCAGCAATGCACGATGCAACGCCAGCACTTATCAGTGCTTCTACAATAACTCTTACATCCAAACCTTTTTTTGAAAAAGACGATGCACTTTCAACTAAAATCTTAGCACTCATTGATGCCAAATCTGCAGAATATCTACCAAAATATTCACCTGTTTTATCTCTACCCAACTCCCAATCTTTAACTGCAGTAATCTTTGCCATTAAATCACCACAACCACTTGCTATCAATTTTCTTGGGGCCCGTTTTATGATATCTACATCAACAAAAACACCTAGAGGTGCAGTAGCTACCAATGAATGTGGCTTCTCGCCTCTTACTGACACAAATGGACTAGCTATACCATCATGAGATGCAGATGTTGGTATACTGACAAAAGGAATTTTTAGATTAAAGGAGCAAAGTTTAGCAATATCAACAGAACGACCTCCACCTAAACCAACAATCAGATCACTCTTATCCCCTCTAACTTTTTTTTCAGTATCTTTTAATGTATTAATTTGATTAGATATTGCTAAATGCCACACGCACCTAATTTTGGATTTTTTTAATGAAGCGTCGATTTTCTTTCCAATGATTTTTTTTACATTTTTCCCAGAGATTATTGAGACTTTTTTTGGATTACTAAGAGATTTCAAGAACTCACCAACACTTTCAATATTTTTTTCACCCACAACAATTTGGCGTGGGAGTTCCATGGTATGAGATGCTGATCTACTTTTTTTCTTCAAACTCATTATTTGACCACAATCACAAAGTTATTTAAAAGGGTGCCATACTATTAATACTATCTCAGAAGAGGTATTTTATGTCCACTAACGTCGAAGAAAAAATATTACATGGCACTACAACCGTAGCAATAAAAGTAAATGATGGTGTTGTTCTTTGCGCTGATATGAGAGCAAGTGCAGGTTATTTTATTGCAAATAATAATACTATGAAAATTCAAAAAATTGAACGACATGTTGGATTAACACTAGCTGGTGGTGTTGCAGATGCACAAAACATTGTTGATGTTTTGCGTTATCATGCAAACCTACATAGAATTCAAAAAAATGAACCAATGCCAATAAGTTCACTTGCACGATTAACATCTTTAATGTTTCACCAGAATAGAGGATATCCATTCATCGCAGATATTCTAGTTGGTGGTTTTGACGAAACTGGTCCAGCTTTATTTAACATAGATATGTTTGGATCAGTTGAAAAGAAAAACTATGTAACTACTGGAAGTGGTTCTCCAGTTGCATATGGCCTTCTGGAAGATGAATACCGTGAAGATCTTTCACTTGACGAAGCAAAAGTTGTTGCATTACGTGCAGTAAAAGCAGCAATTACAAGAAACATTGGAACCGGCGACGGAATTAACGTTGCACTGATTGACAAAGATGGATTCCGTCTTTTAACAGATGAGCAAAAGAAAGCTGTAATCAAACTTTAGATAAATTGCAAAATAAACAACAGCAAGATATTCAATCTAGCCAAAGCATGATGGCAACCATACTGAAAAGTATACCGAAAGATGCTAATGTTACAAAGATTGCATACGAGGGTCCTCGTATAGCATTATACACAAATCAACCTAGATATCTGATGGAAAATAACGACATTATATCAAATCTTGTTAACGTTATCAAAAAAAGAATTGTAGTAAGAACTGATGAAAAAATTAGAAAGTCAGAAGAGGAAGCAAGAAAACTACTAGATAATTTGGTACCGCAGGACGCGGGATTGGAAGCCACCTTTTTTGATACAGCAACAGGTGAAGTTTCAATTGAAGTAAAAAGACCATGGTTGTGCCAGAGGGATGCAGCAGAATTTAATCACTCTGAAGTCACTGAGAGTATAGGGTGGAAACTTAGAATAAAAAAAGCCACAACCACCCCATCTAATACAATTAAAACCATAAACTATCAACTTAAAATTTCATCATCAGATAGGGCAAAACAACTCAAAGCAGTTGGCGACGAAATTTTTCGTCCACGTTTAGTGCAGAAATCTGAAGTTTCACTACTTACATTGGGTGGTTTTGGTCAGGTAGGACGTTCCTGCATGCTCTTGGTCACTCCAGACAGTAAGGTTTTGATTGATTGTGGTGTTAATCCTGGAGCAAGAAATGCATCAGAAGCGTTTCCTAGATTAGACTGGGCAAACATAACACTCGATGAACTAGACGCAATAGTTATAGGACATGCACATCTAGATCATACTGGATTTTTACCAGTATTGACAAAGTATGGTTACAAAGGACCAATCTACTGTACAGAACCAACTTTACCAATGATGAATCTTATCCAACTTGACGCCATTAAAGTTGCAGGAGCTCAAGGACGTGTTCCAATGTATTCTGAAAGGGATGTTCATCAAATAATGAAACAAACAATTCCTTTGCATTATGGTACTGTCACTGATATATCACCTGATATCAAACTAGTTTTAGCAAATGCTGGTCACATTCTAGGTTCTGCATCGTGTCACTTTCATATTGGAAATGGTGATCATAACTTTGTTTACTCTGGTGATATTAAATATGGAAAAAGTATGTTACTTGAAAGTGCAAGAACAAACTTCCCTAGAGTTGAAACATTACTGATAGAAAGTACATATGGTGCAAAAGAGGATATACAACCAACTAGAGAAGAAGTAGAAACCGTGTTTATTAAATCTGTAAACGAGACACTTTCAGATGGCGGTAAAGTATTAATCCCTATTCCAGCAGTTGGTCGTGCCCAAGAATTAATGATGGTAATTGATAAGTATATGAAATTAGGTCAAATGACCGAAGCACCTGTTTTTATGGAAGGAATGATTCAAGAGGCAACTGCAATTCATGAAGCACATCCTGAATATTTGGAACGTACACTACGTCAAAAAATAGTAGAAACTGATGATAATCCATTCGATTCTGAATACTTTACAAATATTGAACATGCGGACGGCAGAGATGAACCACTACGAGAAGATTCTCCATGTATAATAATTGCAACATCTGGCATGCTTGAAGGAGGACCAGTGTTAGAATATTTCAGAAATCTTGCACCTGATCAAAGAAACAAAATTCTATTTGTATCATATCAGGTTAATGGCACACTTGGAAGACGAGTGATGGATGGTGCAAGACAAGTGTCAATTTTAGGTAAAGAGGGAAAAGTTGAAGTTGTGACCATCAATTGCACAACTGAGAAACTTGAAGGATTTAGTGGTCATAGTGACTATAACCAACTAATGTCATATGTTCACAGACTACGTCCAAAACTCAGAAGAGTCTTGGTAAATCATGGCGAGAAGAGAAAATCAGAGAATCTTTCTACATCCATTCGAAGAATGTATCGTGTGACTACTCATTATCCACAAGTTCAAGAAGCAATAAAATTATTTTAAATCATAATCTGGTTTCCAGATTTTTACATTTGTAGGAGTTACAATAATCCTTTCTTCACCTAGACGTGCAACATCAGCTCCAGCATTTCTTGCGATCACGTAAAGTTCTTCTATGACCTTTCGTAATTTTTCAACATCCTTTTGTGCTAAAGGTGTCACTCTCAAGATGAGAACCATTCCCTTCTTGATATCCTCCTTTATGGAGTGTAAATCACTTGGATCACGAATTGTGATTGCTTTCAAGTACGTTGTATTTTCTTGTTTTTGCATCGGTTGTACGCGATCAAACTCCTCATAAAGTCTTTTGATCTAAAAAAAGTTTACAAGATTTTTTTGTGCGTAATTACCCTAAATCATAGTATCTAAAGTGTTAGAAGTTCTTTTGTGAATTTATGGAGCAACAGAGGTTTTTTGTTTTTTACAATCAAGGAATCTTCGATTCTCACTCCAAATTTTTTTGGAATGTAAATTCCAGGTTCTACTGTTATCGCCATATTATTTTGTAATTTTGTTGTACTCTTTGGTCCAATTGTTGGAAGTTCATGTACATCCAAACCAATTCCATGGCCAGTTTAATGAATGAAATATTTACCATAATTGGAATTATCAATAATTTTTCTACATACATCATCAACAGATTTGCAACTTGTTCTTGGTTTCACTGCACGCAAACCTAATTCTTGTGATTCCTTTACTATATTGTAAACTTGTTTTTCATGATTTGATATTTTTCCTAACGCAAATGTTCTTGTTGCATCAGATACATATCCTTTATATCTTAATGTCAAATCTACAACTACTAATTCGCCCCTCTTGAATTTTCTATTAGTTACCTGTGCATGTGGCAAGGCACCATTTGGTCCACCTGCAATAATCAGTGGATTTAGCGTAGAGCTATATCCAGTATCAAACATTTCATTTTTAATTGCGTATGACATTAAAATCGATTGAAGTTCTGATTCTTTTTGTCCAGGCTTAATCTTTTTTGCACATAGATTAAACATATTATCAATTATTTTGGAAGCTTTCTTCAGAAGTATTATTTCTTTTTCGTCTTTAATTTCACGTGTTTTTTGAAATGGCTCAATGGAATTTTTGATCTTAGGAAAAGATTTTTTCAATGATTGCATTACAGAATAATTCTGGCAATCTGTACAAATTTTTCCTTTAAGAAATTTTTTTAGTGTGGAAAGAGAATTCATTCCCCTATCTGATTGCATCACATCACAGTTTGTGGATTCATCTTTTGCTCTACCAATTTCTAATTCTGGCGCAATGATTGTTGCATTTGCATTTTTATCTAGAATTCCAATCGCTTCACCCCAAAATCCGGTTAAATAAAACAGATTTTCAGGCTCAAATGTTACTATAGTATCACACCCAGTAGTTTTCTTATAGTTCTGCAAAAGTCTCTTTCTTCTTGTTTTCAATATTTTATTGAAAACTCAATAGTGAATTTATGCATAGTGGCTATGAATTTCGAGCGGTTAGAACTAAAACTTCCCACGGAAACACAATTTTTCCATTATTCTTTGTATATGGCTTTGTATTATCCAGAACCATCTCCTTAAGATTCCTCTTTTGATAATTACTAAGTGAATTAAATTTCTCTTTCAGTGGTTTTGAAAGATATCTATTATAATTGCCCCAGTAGTCCGAAAATTTTCCCGGGCTGTATTGAAAAGTATATTTTCTAACAATGATTTTTTGAAAACCAGCCTTGGATAATGTATGTTTGAAAATTTCCCTGGTTCCAAATCTATCCATGTTTGGATATTGTGGTAAGTAATCTGGAATGAATTTCTTTATTGGATTTAGTATACTATCAAAATATGGCACATTATATTTTCCATGAATACTTAATACAATAATACCATTTTTCTTAAGAAATTTTTTCATATTTTTTAATACTTTTTGCTCATTAGGAAAGAAAAATAACGCAAATTGACATGTTATAACATCAAATTTTGTATTAAACTGAATTGTTTCTGCGTCACCCCTTACAAAGTAGATATTTTTGGCATCCGCTACCCATCTTTTTGCAATTTTTATTGCAGATTCAGACAAATCTATTGCAAAGACATGTCCCGTCTTGCCAACTTTTCTAATTAGTTTCTTTGTGACAAGTCCTGTACCACATGCGAGATCCAAAACGCTATCACCCTTTTTTATTTTAGATATCTCAAGAAGTTTTTTTGTAGCTCCAAATGGACCAATCTCATCTTTTGCCCATCTTCTATGATAGGATTGGGCAACCTCATTCCAAACTAAAATTGTTCGTTGTTTGTATTTTATTCCTTTAGAATATTTTTTCAATGTTATTACACGATTTAACTCCTGTTTATGAAGATTTTTTTCGCCAAATTACTATTAGTATGGCACTAACAATTGCACCAACTATCATGTATATTGAATAATCATCGGATTTAGCGGTTAACTCACTTGCATCAATAGAAACTGGTACTGATTCAAAAGTTGAAATCTGTAAAATTTTATCATTGTTGCCATTGCTAGTCAGCATGAAGATATCACCATTAGGACTCTGAACCAAATTCCTAATTCTTCCATAATCATCTTGAAAAATTTTTTCAGCAGAGTTTACCACACCATTTTCCAAATCAAGATCCAATATCATAACATGTTCGCCTCGTAGTGTTGCGACTAGAAATTTGCCTTTCCATTCAGAAATCTTATCTGAATCATAATACAAAAGCCCGCTTGGAGCCCAGGTAATATCACCACTATGTAAAATTGGATTAGTGTATCTAGTATCATTTGAATCACCAATTATTATTGGCCAACCATAATTTTTTCCACGCTCTATCACATTAATTTCATCATGTGCATACCCCCTCTCACCAGACGGACCATGTTCAGATGAAATAAGAATTCCATTTTCATTCCATGACAAGCCTTGTGGATTTCTATGTCCATATGAAAATACTTGAGAATCAAATGGGTTATCGTGTGGTATTGTTCCATCAGTATTAATTCTTAGAATTTTACCTGCTAACGACGTGAGTTCTTGTGAAAGATTTGTATTTGTTGCATCACCAGTTGTTATGTAAAGCATTTTATCTGGTCCAAACTTTATTCTTCCACCATCTTGCCATATTGCGCCGGGATTCTTGTCGATTAGAACTTGTTCCTCTGTTAACTGATTGTTATTTACGGTGTATCGAACTACCTTGTTT
>CAZIHG010000029.1:0-1763 GCA_964539205.1 uncultured Candidatus Nitrosopelagicus sp. | reverse complement strand
AAGAATTACTGTCTCAGGATAATTTTCTGCATATGTTAGAGCCGCTTCCTCAACAAACTCATTGATGGCAAGAACCTTACCGCCCGCCAATCTATAACCAGTAGAAGAGCCACCCCCACCCGCAAAGGTGGAGATGACTTTAAACTTCTCTTGAGCAGATGCATCATATACATCTTGCATTGTGTAGGGTTTATAACTCACGCGGCAATCCGGTTCAATACTGGTGTAGCACCAATATTGTCAGGATTACGATGAAATTTTCTATACTGTCCATTTCTTTTTTGTGCATTGTGATTACAATCTGTCAAACCTAAAACGAACTGGCACTCTCCATCAGGGTTTTCAGAAATCATGTCTGATGCTTTGCAGAGCATAAACCAAATGGTTCTTGGCCGAGCAGTATTTTTTAGATAAGAACTATCTTCTTGTTCCCAAACTTTTTTAAACTCCATAACAAGAGGTGTTGTTTCCTTACCTAATGTGCCAAGTTTTAACCACTTAAGAAACATAGTTGCATCTTTTTCTCTACCATGTTTCCACATCAATCCCGCCCAAGCAGAAAAAGTCCTGCGCCAAGGATTCCAAACCTTTGTCCCATCAAAAAAATCGATGATTATTCTTTCACCGGCACGAACAGTATCTTTATATTCAACCCATAAAGATGATGCTGTATGCAATTTTAGTTCCTGTTTGAAGTGTTTTTTCCCAATACCAAAATTTAGGCGCAAAACAATTTCGGATAGAGTAGAAACTTGATCACCTGTAACTGACTTATCTTTACGCCAAATTTCATCATAGTTTGTCCGGGCTGCAGCCTTTGCAGTTTTAGTCCAAGCTCCCGGCTCAACACCCAAAACAACAGGAATAAACACAGTAAGATTTCTGTTTATAACAGTCTTCAGACGATGTTGATATTCTGGTATGTTACCGTCTTTATTGACTCTTAGAGGATCACCATCATTTTGATAACCAAATTTTAGTACACTCTCATCAAGTTCTTTTAGTTGAGAATCCTTAAAATTACGGTTATCAAAGTTGTGATATTTCAAAAGATACTCAGCACGTTCCTTGTTGAGTTCCCATAATATTTCACCATTAGGTCCAACCCAAGCTCCATAATCTTGAGTATAAGGGTCAAAACCTAACATTTCTATACTCTTCTGTCTTCTTTGTCGGTCAATCATAACAAACTCTTTCTTATTCAACATGTAATGCTTCATTGTACAACGTTCTCATAAGAGTGTCAAGACGTTTTTTGTCTACTGTTGTATTTAAATTATCAATATAGTTAGATAAGATTGTCGCCGTATCTTCGGCCTCATTTACTATATCGTCATCATCATCTAAATCAAGATTCAAATGATCGTCTACCAATTGTAGATTGGCAGGATTTGATTTGTATAACTCATCCATGAACAAATCAAAGTGATACGGATTCTGATTCGTTTGCTTGATAACCTTTACATAGGTTCCTTCATACGCTGAGAAATCGTTGTCCATGATTTCATCTAGAGTCTTACCTTCATCGCTATACCATATCTTGTGAAACATGTTTAATGGATTTTTCACAAACTCTAGTTCGCGAGTATCTGTATCAAAAATATGAAAGCCCTTTTGGTCCTGATAATCGCTCCAAGTTAGCTCGTATGGACAGCCCAAGTAGTGTACATTCTTTGTCTTCGACCTAGTATGAAAGTGTCCGCTCATTACCATATCAAAGTTCTTGAATGTATCAAGTTCTAATCCATGCGGGTTAATCATAC
>CAZIHG010000028.1:0-20079 GCA_964539205.1 uncultured Candidatus Nitrosopelagicus sp. | reverse complement strand
AATATTCTAAAAAATTACAGAAAAATAATGATTTCTGGCATACCGGCTAATTTTCAACGATTTCTAGTATGCCGAGATCATTAATTTTATACCATAATTCTGATAGAAGAAGCATGTTTTTTGATAAAAATGCGTGAATTTAGGCGTGGAATTGAGTAATTTCTATAAATTTTAAAATAGTGTGATTTTACGTTTCTTGTGGAATTAGAAGCAGACGATATGAGGGTTTTAGGCGCCATCAAACGTGGGGCAGACTCGGTTCGATTTTTAAAGAATATTGTAAATTTAAAGAAAAATGATCTCGAGCAGATTCTTGATGTACTGGATGAGAGTCATCTGATCAAATCTAGCTATGCCTCTGGGTTTTTTGGACAAAAGAAACTTGTTATACAAATTACCGATGATGGCATCAAAAAAATTGATCAGTTTGTTGCTGACTTGGAGAACAAATGGAGAGAAGTGTTAGAACTGGCTATGGCAGGTGAGAGAGACACATTAGATGCCATGATTAAAGAACGCCCTTTTTTGATCAATATGATGATCTTTTATGGTGTAACAGACTTGGCTACACTCAGTAGATTGAATCTTAGGTTTCTTCTGGAGGGAAAACACTTGTGCTATAAGTGCAAAAAGGAACTAGGTAGGTTTTCACAGAAATTCTCAGTCTCTTCTGTTAGAAAATTCAACTTTAGATTGCCAAAAGGAATGACTACGAGAGATGATCTCTGTGCTGACTGTTTTAATAAATTACCACCTGCACCGAAAGCCTAACTAATTCGACTTTTTCATGCGTTTTTTAACAATCTGAAATGCGATTCTTGCTATTAAAAGACCGGCTACTATTATGATGCATATTGTCCATAGATCCGTCATATCCTGCTCATCCTGCTGATGCTCATCTAGTGGTTTTGAATCAAATTGAGATCCAGTAGAAAATGGGTCCGTGTCCATTTGTGTCTCAGCGAAAGCAGCACTTGGTAAGATAGTTATGAAAAAAAGTGCTGTTATGATTTGTAGTATTTTCAAATGTTTTTTGGAGGATTAGATGGATTTAACGGTTTATGACACTAATCGAAGAATCCTGTTCCAACCAAAAAGAAACCAATAAGACTAAACATAATTGCGGCGATTCCTATAAGCTGTTTATCGTTCATTATATGATATTGATAAAATTGATTAATATTCTTTCTGAAGAGAATTCTCAGTTATTTTCCCATTTTTTCTCGTACAAATTTGATGATCTTTTCATGGTCGGCCTCTGGATCTAAACTCAACAAAAGAAGATCAGTGTTATTCAGAGGAAAGCCGATTTGTTTGATTTTTTCATATTCAGCAAATGCGTATAGAGGTTTGCCAATTTTATGTGCTAGAGTTTTCCTCGTATCCCACCTTTGGTGTGCGTAATGTAATGACATCTTGTATTCTTCTTTATCAACTAGGTATTCAACATCTGTGTTGAATGCACCAGCAAGAAATTTACCATTATTTTGTGAAATTCCAACAAAGCGTATTCCTTTATCAGATTCTAATATTTCCTGGCAAGTTTTTTGAGCTATCTGTGCAACATAATCCATAAGGAGAATTTGATAAATCCGTATTTAACTAGAGTGATAATTTTACAATTCTTTTAGGTTCCTTTGTATTTTACCAAGAAACACTTGAATCCTATAGCAATTTTAGCTAATTATGCAAAAACCACTATCTAACTCTGAACTGAAAAAAATTCTCGAAACTGCTAATGAGCGAGATTTATTCATAGTGGGCCATATCTATATTGAAAACACGATCGACCGAATTTTAGAAAACAAATTCAAAATCCCTTCAAAATCAATTGATAATACGTATTTTACATCAAATCTTAAAATGGATATTCTAACTGAATCAGGTCTGATAAAAGGTAGTATCAAAAAGAATATTGGTTTGATAAACAGTATAAGAAGTAGATATGCGCATAAGCTGGAACCAAATGAACAAAGAATTGGGAATTACATTAGGGAGCTTAATTTTCTCGGAGCTTCATCGAAACTAGCTGGTAATAAAAAATTTGAAAAATATAGAATTTGTGTCACAAAGACATTCTCAGAATTAGAGAAAATATTGGCAAAATAAAGAAATGATAAAAATTTGCTTAAATAGCTCTTGAGAATTATTGGTTTTTCTAAAAAATATTGACTGTATTTTGCAAACTCTGCGACAGATTCACATAATTTGATTAGAACTTGAGAATTTTTGAGAATAGTGAGGTAATATATGGCAGATGAAATTACTGAAATTTCAGTTGGTCAATTTGAGACAGTATCCCAACTAGTTACATCATCACTATCACTGCAATTGGCATTTGCAGGTCTTTTGGTTGGAATTATTGTAATTGCCTTAGTTTATAGAAAATTTTCTTGGTGGGTAAAATCTCAGAAATTCAATCATACAAAACCTCATGTTGCAAGGTTTGCCAGAAAAATAATTTTGCCGTTTTTAGCAATTGCATTAATTTCATCAGTTAATGTGTATATTCAAGCCTTTGAGCTTTTTGATGATGAATCTGTAAACTCAATAATATTAGAAGAAGGACAACTTTCACCAAAGGATGTTTTTGCAAAAATGCTAAACACCATGAATATTCTGGTTATTGGTTATACTATCTCACAACTTGTTCCTATTGCGCTAATGAAACGTGATAGTTCTAAGTTGGAAAAGGAAGATTTTGAAGCTTGGAAAGAAATGCGTGGTTTTGTCGATGATGAGGAAGGGTTTTTCCATAAATTATACAAATGGGTTCCTCCGAAACAAACACCTGAAGACCTAACCGATGAAGAATTTCAAAATTATTTACAAACTGATAAAGGATTGGAATTTTTGGAGGCGTTTAGAACTTCAAAAGGCATTCCTATAGGAAGTTATGATAGAAATGCTAAAAATCCATTTCAAGCGTGGAAATTATCTGAACGAAAAAAATATGAAAAATATTATAATCTGTGTGTAACTGGTGGAAATGTATCGGGTAGAAAATTATTTCCAGGTGTAATTCCAGAAGAGATCTACCCTATAGATATCTGGAGAGAACAAAAAAGAATTAATGGTTATGACCCAATCATTTCAGGAGACAAACCACCAGGATTTTCTAGAAAACAAAGAGAGGGGGTTCCCAAATCTGCCAAACAAGTTTTGCCAATTTTGATCTTTGTTGGTGTTATTATTGGTGTAGTATCATGGTGGGAGGTTGATCTAATTGTACTTGCTACTGCTACTGGTGGAATTGCGTTCGGAGTTGGTCTTGCATTAAAAGAAACACTTGATAATTATTTTTCATATATTCTAATTAGAAAAGATAAGATCGTTAAAGAGACAGATAGAGTCCAACTACAAAGTGGTTATAATGGTTATGTTCATAAAATAACACCAAGAGTGACATACATTCGTCATGGATTAAACGAATCGGTTGCAATAATTCCAACAAAACAGCTGGTAAGTGCAGAAATTATCAACTATACGAAAGAGATCAAACTTGTTCCTGCTATTGTAAATGTTGGTGTTTCATATTTAAATAATCCACGTCAGGTCACTGCTATTTTAGTTAAAGTTGGAAAACGTGCGATGATTGAAACTGTAGATGCAAAAGGTAGACATTTAGTTAGACAAAATAGATGTCCGTACCTTGACACAAATCAACCTAGTTGTGGTTGTGATAAAGACATTCATGTGGATGTAACACAACCAGTAGTACGATTTGACAAGTTTAATGACTCGTCATTGGATTTTTCAATGTGGGTTTATGTAAGAGATTATGGTGCACAATTTAAAACAAAAAGTGATATGCGCCTAATAATGCATGAAGAATTCAAAAAATATGATATTAGAATCCCATGGCCAATTAGAACTGTATACCAAGGTGATGAGAAGCGGGAAGAACAGGAAATTGGTCAGCTTGATGCACAGCGTGATGCCATAATTGATGAGTATGGTGTTGGTGACTTGGGTAGAGGTGAATCTGATGAGTAAAAAACGTAATATTTCTAATATTCTCTAACCAACAAAGTCGTAATCGAAAACTTAAGAATGCGTCTGATTCGTTCATTTTATGGTAAAATTTACAGTAATTGGTGGCGACGCATCTGCTGATTTAGCAAAGAGAATCGCCAGAAGATTAAAAGCTGTGTATGTTAAAGCTGAAAATCGAGAATTTCCTGATGGAGAGAGCAAGATTACAATCAAAAAAATTCCAAGGAATCACATAATATTGGTTGTGCAATCAACATATCCACCAGTTGATACAAACTTGTTGCATCTACTTTCAATAATTTCCAAGGCACGAAAACTTTCTTCAAAGATTTATGCAATAATTCCATACATGGGTTATGCAAGACAAGATAGAGAATTTCTTGATGGAGAAATTATTTCGATTTCAGTAATTGGTAAACTACTCAAATCAGTTGGTGCAAAAAAAGTAATCACAGTTGATATTCATAGTAAGATGGCCTTAAAAGAATTAAGAATTGTGTCAGAAAATGTGACAGCAATTACTGAGTTAGTTAAACACTTCAAAAAGAAAAACTTGAAAAATGCATTAGTTATATCTCCCGATTTAGGTGGAAAACAAAGAGCAAAGGAATTTGCAAGTCTCATGGGTATTGACTTGATTGCATTAAAGAAATATCGTGACAAAAAAACTGGTGTGGTTAATATTCTTACTAATCGAGTAGATGTAAAGAATCGTGATGTAATATTAGTCGATGATATGATAAGTACTGGTGGTAGCATAATTAAAGCAACACAATTCTTGAAGAAGCAAAAATGTAAACGAGTGTTTGTTGCATGTACACATGCATTACTTGTAAATAATGCGGAAAATAAAATTAAAAAATCCGGTGTAACAGAAATAATTAGTACAAACACAATTCCAAAAAATACCTCAAAGGTTGATGTTTCAAAGATTTTAGCTGACGTAGTTTTGTGATTATAATGTTAAAGTTAGTTTTTTTGGGTACATCCGCTGCTATGCCAACAACAAATCGTGGTTTAACCTGTATTTGTTTAGTAAGAGATAATGAAATTCTCATGTTTGATGCAGGTGAAGGAGCACAAATTTCTTACCTAAAAGCAGGTCTTCCCTGGAATAAAAAAATGAAAATCTTTGTCACACATCTTCATGGTGATCACTGTGTTGGAATATTGGGTTTGTTACAAACAATGAACATGCAAAGTAGAACAGAACCTGTAGAAATATTTGGTCCTGAGGGGATTGATGAATTTATTGCAACAAATATTAAAATTCTAAACTTTGGATTATCATTTCCAGTCATCATTACTCCAATACAAAATGAAAAAATCACAGAAGAAAATGAATATTATGTTTTAGCATGTGAAGCACAACATGGAATTCCAGCTTTTTCTTATAGATATCAAGAGAAAGAACGTGTAGGAAAATTTTTTCCGGAAAAAGCAAAAGCATTAGGAATACCTGAGGGTAAAGCGTGGAATCAATTACAAAATGGTAATTCTGTGGAAGTGGATGGAAAAATCATTCATCCAGCAGATGTAACTGGGGAAAAACGTGTAGGAAAAAATATTGGCATATCTGGAGATACAAGACCTACTAAATCACTAATTAATTTCTTTGAAAATTGTGATTATCTTAGTTTTGATTCCACTTTTTCTGATGAACTAAAAGATCGTGCTCGTGAGACTAACCATTCAACTGCAAGAGAAGCTGCAGAATTTGCAAAAAAAGCTGGTGTTGAAAAATTAATCCTTACACATTTTTCTGCACGCTATAAGAATGAAGATTTACTGTTGGATGAAGCAAAGAAGATTCATCAATCAACAATAGCAGCAAAAGATCTTATGGAAATAGAAATTCACAGATAATTTAATCTTCTAAATTCAAAATCTGTTTTGGCGATATCTCAACATCATCTATTGTATCTTCAACTTTGTCTACAACATCAATCATTGTTTCTCCCACCTCTAAACTAACATCATATATTGTATCAGCAATTTGATTGGTGTTAGTGTTATATTCCTTGATATGTGTGGCGTCGACTATTAACGCTTCAAAAATTGATGTGCCCTCAGGTAATTGGTTTATAGTTTCTGGGAAAAATAATATTCCGCCAGCAATTAAAACCACACCCACAATGGCTAAATGTACCTTCATAGAAAACTGTGAAAAAATTGTTTTTTCAGAGTCAAACTAAAAAAAAATTATCTATCTGGATCGATTTTTTGACTTATTCAGGCACAAAGTTGAAAAATAAAGTAAATATCATACCAACAATTCAATAACACTTTCAATATCATCTGCCTCTAAAATCACTTTAATTGGACCTAAAGACGATTCATCGGCATCATTGCATAATGCCACTATTTCTACAAATGCTGCTTGCTTATTGAGAAAAAACCATGTAGAGTTTTCATTAGTATTTTTTTTTAAAATTCGTTCAAATGCATTATTCGTTTTTTTATTGTGGATTAATTCAGAAATATTTGTTAGATAAGTGATATCGTTGGATTTGCCAACTAGTTGACTGTCTGCTATTGAAATTCGTAAATCTGGAAAAACGTTAAGAACAGCATTTTTAACTTTTGATACATCCTCTGATATATTGATGTCACAAAGAACCTGAACGTTGCAAGAAAGTTGTTTATTCATTGCTTTGCCCAACCTTCAATAATCTCTTTTGCAGAATTTACAAGTTGATCAATTGTTAGATTATGATTTGTAATCGTTTTATCAGCAATTTCGATAGATTTACCCAGCCCAACTCCAATTTCACGATTATCACGTTCTTCAAAATTTTTTTTTGTTTTTGGATCATCTGATCTTCCACGTGAGCTCAGAAAATTAAAACGTGTTTCTGATGAAGCTTCAATTGCTAATAGTTTAACGTCACCAATTTTTTTTAAAACATCAATTTCTGCAATTGATCTAACTCCATCAACAATTACTACATCGTGTGTAGATTTTTGAATTGGATCTCTGATAAGTTCCGCAACAGCACCTGGTCCATTCTTTTCCCTAACTTCAAGCATTAGTTTTCCAAGATTTTCACCTGATGGTTCAATCTTGCGTCGCTTTGCTTCAGCTCTAATTCCATCACCTAGTGTAAATTTTTCAAATCCAAGTGTTTCTAATTTGGTTACAATTGTAGATTTACCAGCTCCCGGCATCCCAGTGATACAAACTATGGTTTTTACCAATACTGTGGTTCTGAAATGGATCTCTATGAAGGTTTACCAGAATAATTATACTGTGTAAAATAAATTAAATTTTCATGAGAACGTTTGTAGCAATTGAGATAGACAGTGAGGATATTATTCGGAGAATTAAGTCTATGCAGGAATCTGTTAGTTTTAAAGCAAAACCAGTAAAAATTGATCAAATACACTTTACCTTACAGTTCTTGGGTGAAATTGATGAGGAGACGTGTAAAAAGATAAAAAAACTTTTTTGTACAATTGCATTTTCACAGTTCAATTTATCACTAAAAGGGATTGGTGTATTTCCAAACTTAAAAAATCCACGAATAGTTTGGATTGGAACCGATAAAAAAGGAGCTGAAAACCTCATGGAGATATCAAAACAAATAGAAATGAAACTGGCATCATTAGGTTTTAAAAAGGATAAAAAATTTAGAGCCCATTTGACAATTTTTAGAATAAAAGAGAGAATTGATGACATTTCAAATGAAATAAAGAAATATGAAAAGATGGAATTTGGTGCCCAAGTCATATCAAAAATTAAATTTAAAAAAAGTGTTTTAAGCCCAGAGGGACCAATATATTCAGATTTACTAGAGGTGAAAGGAAATGAAAAGTAATGTGTTAAAAAAAGCAAAAGAAATAGCTATTCCAAATCATAGACAAAGAAAAAAAGTCGATAAGATTGCAAACCAGGTTTTTAGTTTAGTAAACAATAAAGCTGAAAAACAAAAATCAGTTGTATCAGTGCATTTTGGTGGATCTTATGCTAAAGAAACATGGACTGCAGAAAAAATTGATATTGATATTTTTGTAAAATTTAAAACCAGAACAACTGAAAAAGATTTCGAAAAAATTGGCAAGAAAATAGGATTTGATTCGCTTAAAAAATTCAAACCGTATGTACGATACTCAGAGCATCCATTTGTTGAAGCAAACATTGATGGAGTAGGAGTAAATGTAGTTCCCTGTTATGATGTAAAAAAGGGAGCATGGAAAAGTGCAGCAGATAGATCAACATTTCATACCGAGTTTATGAGCGAGAAGTTAACTGGACCAATGAAGGATGACATTAGAATTCTAAAATGCTTTTTAAACGCAAATGAAATGTATGGTGCTGAGATTGCAAAACAGGGATTTAGTGGTTATGTTTGTGAGGCTTTAGTTTACTATTTAGGAAGTTTTGAAAATGTTCTGAAGAAGATGGCAAATCTACAAAAAAATGAGATGATAGGTGAGTCCCCAAGGAAATTTGATTCTCCAGTGGTCATTATTGATCCCATAGATAGGAATAGAAATCTTGGGGCTGCAATATCAATGGACAATGTTACAAATTTCATCTTAGTTGCAAGAAATTTCTTAAAGAAAAACTCAATTTTATACTTTAAGGAAAAGAAGAGAAGAAAATTTACAAGTGAATTAAATGCGAATTTACTGTTTGTACATTTCAAATACAAAAAGAGAAGTGAGGACATTATTTATGGTCAAATAAAACGAGCAACAAATTCAATTGAATCACAGTTGAATAAAGAAGGATTCAATGTTCTGAGAAGTGATGCTCTTACATATGATGATAATCAAGCAAGTCTAATATTTTTATTGCAATCATTAACAATTAACAGACAGGAGATCAGAACTGGTCCAGAAGTTTTTTCGAGTGATTTCTCTAGTAAATTTCTGCACACCAATTCAAAAAAATCGAAATTAATGTGGATAGATAAGAATGGAAAAATAAAATCAATACAAACTAGAAGATATCAAAATGCAACCACGTTTCTTAATAATTTAATTAAAAACCACTTAGGCGAATCAGGAATTCCAAAAGGCCTAAGAGCCGATTTTAAAACTGGATTTAAAATTGTGGAATATGGTAGTCATAATTATGCCAAATGGACACATGCTGTTTGGAGATCTCAGATATTGGTAAATACAGATGATAAAGCGTTTTCAACCAATTAGTGTTTTCAAAAAAGATCCTTACAGGAAAATTCTTGCTTTTCCTAAAGTAACAGAATCTGAGATTGAGAAACGAATAGAAGAATTAAAAAAAATACGGGTCACACATGTTTCATTTACAGGACCGTTACAAATTGACAAGTGTCATATTCTTGGAAAAGGCTATGTTGGGATGGTTGTGCTTGCAAAAAAAAGTGGTAAAATTGTGGCACTAAAAATTAGACGAACTGATTCTCCTAGGAAAAATATGTCCGGTGAGGCTAAATTACTAAAAACTGCCAATGAGATTAATATCGGTCCAGAGATTATTGACAACTCGAAAAATTTTTTGGTTATGGAATTCATTGATGGTGAGAAAATTATTGATTGGGTAAAAAAAACTACAACAAAACCTAAAGAATTGCGTTCTGTTATCAGTAATGTTTTGAGAGAGTGTTATCTTTTAGATGATACAGGATTAGATCACGGAGAATTAAGTACGATTGATAAACATGTAATGGTTGGAAAAAATAGAAACACAATTATTGATTTTGAAAGCTCTAGTAAAAAACGAATAACATCAAATGTTTCAGCTGCGACGCAAGCAATCTTCATTGGTACAGGTCTAGCAAAAATTATCCGTCTAAAAATTGATGTTCCTAGAAAAGATAAAATTATCAGATTAGTAAGAAACTATAAGAAATTAAGAACGCAAGAAAGTTTTGATGAGTTACTTTTTGGTTTAAAATTATAAAATGGGATCGGCAGGAATTGAACCTGCGACCTCCAGCCCCCCAGACTGGAATCATACCAAGCTAGACCACGATCCCTCGGATTTGTAAAAATTCTGAAATAATTAAATCGTGGGATTGTATATTATCTGTCTTGTACAGTTGGTCGTAAAAGAATTTCATTTACATTAACATGATTTGGTGCATCAATTGCAAAAACAATTGCGTTTGAGATATCTTCAGCCTTTAGACCTTCCATGTTTTTTGTGTTTTCTAAAAATTTAGTAAGCGATTCATCTGTGATTGAATTATTTAGTTCTGTTTCAACTACGCCAGGTTCAATGCTTGTCACTCTGATGTTCTTCCTTGGACTAAGCTCTTGCCGTAAACCTTCAGAAAATGCAGTCACGGCATGTTTAGTAGCACAATAAACACTACCTGCAGGGAAAACAATTCGCCCTGCAACAGATGAAATGTTGATGATATGACCTGTACCATTCTCTAACATATTAGGTAGAACAGCTGCTGTGCAATACAAAACACCTTTTATGTTTACATCAATCATTCGTTCCCATTCGTCAATTTTCAAATTTTTTACAAAACTTAGTGGCATCAAACCTGCATTATTTATTAAAACATCAATTCTATCCCATTTTTTGATAGCCTCATTTACTAATGAATCACAATCTAATTTTTGTGTGACATCACATTTTGAAATGATTATTTCCCCTCCATTTTCAGTAATTTCATTTTGCAATGCTTCTAATCTATCAGTTCGCCTTGCACCAACAACAAGTTTTGCTCCCTTAGATGCCAAAATTTTTGCAGTTGAATATCCAATTCCACTACTTGCACCAGTAATTATTACAACTTTATCTTTAATCAAAATCGCTTTTTGTAAAAATTTCTATGTGTAAATATGTTTTCCTGATGAGATCAACGGCAATTTTGTAAATTTATTAAACAAAAAGGCACAATATCATTATGAATCCAGAGAAGTGTGCATACTGTGGAGATATGGTTGATCTTCCATTCGAATGTAATTATTGCAAAGATCCCTTTTGTGCCGAACATAGACTTCCAGAGGATCATCGTTGTGTTAAACTAACTCAAATACGTGCAAAAAAGTTTGGTCAGCGTGGAGTAATTAGAGATGGTGGACCAAATAGTTCTGGATTAAAAAAATTTTTTAGAAGATTCAAATAAACTTACTAATAATCCGATTTAGTAGGATCCTTTTTTGAACGTCGTGCTTGATAAAATAATGTAACAGCTAGTGCAAATAATACAAATGCTGAAAGCCAATGTGGTTCAGCATATATTTCTGGATTCGAACTTGTAGTAAATAATGAAATAAAAACAGTATATGCAACAGCAAATACTATCATTGTTATCCCTTGAATAGAGAGTTTTATCCAAGCAGGAACTATTGCACTTTTTTTGTTAAGAATTCTTGTAAATATTTCTATGATGAAAAGTGCACCAACTGGATAAATTGTTAGTAAAACAAAATCAATAATATCAACCGAGCCTGCGTGAGACATTTTTACCTATTGGTCGATACGAATTTTTGTTGCTATCTTGTTTGAGATTAATTGTTGTGCATCTTCATTAGGTAATGTAGCAATATCTTCCACACGAAATGGACCATATTTTTCTGAATCTACACATAATATTTGATCAGTATCTTTCAAGAATCTAATAACGACAGGTTTAGTTTTAAAATCGTTTGAGATTGATTCGACAAGCTTTGATTTACCGGTGATTATACTTTGGATGATCAGGTTCTTTCGTTCGTTCATCTCTTGATTAGAGTCAATAATGAATTTTTCTTCGTCTAGTAAATTTTCTCGGCTAAAATTTCCGTTATTAGAAATTTTTTCTAGTCGTGAATTAATGATGAATTCGGTTAGTTGTGAAAATAAGTTTGAAAGTCGAGTTTTAGTTTTTTTCTCTATTCCGTCATATTCTTCGATTTTTAATTTTCCAAGAAACTGTGAAAGTGTTCCATAAAAATCTGGATTGAGTTTTTGGATCTCAGTGTTTTGGCTTTCTTTTAATGCTATAGTATAGAGTAGATTAAGATCTGGTAATTCATTTGAAGCCATTTACTACCTAGTTAATCTTAAATGGCACGTTTAATTCTTTCAAGATTGACGTAAGAATTGCCGTATAAAGTGATTGGTGGTAAACCCACACAGATAAAATATTCATCGGATGAAGTTTTTTCAAGAATAAAGCATGAAGAGATCAAATTCGTTGATCTTCAGTTTACTAGTTTGCCTGGAAGATTTCATCATACCACCATCTCCGCAGATACATTTACACCAGATCAAATGGAAGATGGTCTTCCAAAACTTGATGGTTCATCCATTGTAGGTTTTACAAGTATTCATGATTCAGATCTGATTTTAAAACCTGATCCAAGTACGTTTGCTGTTATTCCATGGATTGAGGATAAAAAAACGGCAAGACTTCTTTGTGACGTTTATTGGGGAGGCGGTAGAGGAAGACTTGAAAGTGATCCACGAGGAATATGTCAAAAGGCAGAAAAATATGTCAATACACAAGGTTTTGATTTTAGTACTTGGGGGCCTGAGGTTGAATTTTTTGTTTTTGATAAGGTAAATTGGGATGTTTTGACGCCTTACAAAGGTCAATCATATTCAATTGAATCGGTAGAATCACCTTGGAGTCAAGAAGGGACTGGATATCCAATGGGTTTACAGGAGGGATATTACCCAAGTACACCATCTGATACACTAACACCGTTTAGAAATGAATGTGTAGATATTTTGAATAATAGTTTTGGAATTCTGTGTGATAATCACCATCATGAAGTTGCAACTGCCGGTCAATGTGAGATTGATATTAAATATGATCATATGACAAATGCTGCAGATGGTGCACAATCCTACAAATATGTTGTAAGAAATATTGCACAAAAATTTGGTAAAGTTGCTACCATGATGCCAAAACCAATATCGATGGATTCGGGTTCTGGCATGCATACAAATGTTAGTCTTTGGAAGAATGATAAAAATACATTTTACGATAAAGATGCGGATTTGGAGCTTAGTCAAGCTGGTCGATATTTCTGTGGAGGAATTATTTCACATTCAAAAGCACTGACCGCAATCACCAATCCTACTACAAACTCATATCATAGGTTAGTTCCAGGATATGAAGCTCCAGTTTACATTGCATGGAGTTCGAGTAATAGATCTGCTACAATCAGAATTCCAGCTCATTTCAAGGGTGAGAAATATGCATTTATGAAAAGACTGGAATATCGTGTTCCTGATCCAGCATCAAACCCATATTTGGTATTTTCCGCAGTATTAGCAGCTGGCCTTGATGGTATTAAAAAGAAGACTGACCCAGGTGATCCTATTCAGGAAGATATTTACAAAATGTCTAGAAGTGAAAGAAAAAAGCGTGGAATTGATACACTTCCAGCAAATCTTGGTAGGGCATTAGATGAATTAGAAAGTGATCGAAAGTTCTTGGCGCCTATTTTCTCAAATGATGTTTTAGATATGATCATAGAATTGGAAAGAAGAGATCAGCGTGAGATTTCAATAAGACCCCATCCACATGAATTTTATCTGTATTTTGATGTATAATTCTAGATTAGATTCTTAGATTTTAAAAATTCTAAAACTTCAGCTGCACTCTCATCAAGTGATTTATTTTCAGTATCCAAAACCAGATCAGCATTGTCAGGTGCCTCATATGGATCGTCTATGCCTGTAAAGCCCTTGATCTCTCCAGAACGAGCCTTTGCATACATGCCTTTGACGTCACGTTCTTCACATTGTTACAATGAATTATTAACATAAACTTCAAAGAATTTAGTGTGATCTCCAATGATCTCTCTTGCTTTTGCACGATTCGTCTTGTATGGTGAAATCGTACTCACACCCATTGGGACATTGTGTTTTAACAGAAGTTTTGCCAAGTGGGCAACTTTGAATTGGTGTTCATCTCTCGCTTCTTTTGAAAAGTTCTTTGGAGACAACCACTCTCTCAACTCATCACCGTCTAGAATGGCCAAATTTGGAATATTTTCAGTTAGTTTTCTAACTATTGTGGTCTTGCCAGAACAAGGCAACCCAGTCATCCATAAACAAAATGCCATTGTATTTAACAGAAAAAATGGCTTAATATTTGTACCAATTTTGGTCTTCCAAATAATTGATCAGTTTGATCATGTTTGAAAGCTTCTCGACTATAGCTATGACAGATTGAAATTGCTGATACATTTCCTCTTCTTCTTCTCTTGAAAGGATCTGTTCTTCTGCTTTCGTAAAAAATTCCTCTTCCTTTGAGAGATGATCCCGAAGATAGATTGAGTATGTCTTGAGAAATCTGGCAACTGGCTCGCGTTTATCCTCACCATTCTTCCATGCAGTTAGATTTGTAGAAAGCATTCTAGCAATATTTCGAGAAAATTCATGTTCGATAAGTAATGCTCTAATCTCCTCTTTCAGAGAATCATATGCTGCAACACATGGAAAGTATGAATCCTCCTCGCGAGAGTAGTGAATAGAATCTAGAAACTCTGAAATAAGAAATGTGATTTTTTCAATGTCGGACAATGGGACGTCATTTCCGTCATACAAAGTCTGATAGCACTTGATCACAATTTTTTCAACTCGCTTGATCTCCTGATGATCTTTTCGCAGGGTTTCAGTGGCACTCATTGTTTCACACTCATTATATCAGCCAGTTTTGACCATTCTTAAATTAAGATAGTACAAGGCAGAAAATACATGAATTTGATCTTTCTTACTGTATTTGGTGATGTGCAGAATTTTTTCGATAGATTTTTCACTAATCTAGATACAAGTGAGGTATCAGGTTCGACCGGCATAGATCTAGTAAGGTCGTTTTTTGAGCATAATCCAATAGATACAGGTTCAATCAATTCAGATTTCCTGTCGCAGGGATTGGCTAATCTTCAAACTGTAATTGCTGAGATTTCGGGTGGTGGTGGAAGTTTAATTGCATCGGCTCCTGTGTTGCTTTTGGCAGCAAGTGTTGTTATAATTTTAGGAGTTTTGGGTGAGGCGTTTTTCAAAAAAACTGGAATTCCTGACATTGCGTTTTTGATGGTACTTGGAATTATTATTGGACCTATACTTGGAATCATTAAACCAGAAGCTGTGATTGAAATTGTTCCATACTTTGCAGCAATTGCGTTGATCATAATCATGTTTGATGGTGGATACAACTTACACATTGGTAATGTTCTGAAAACTGCACACTTTGCAATAATTTTAGTAATTTTGGGATTTGCAGTTTCTGTTGGAATTGTAACAGGTCTTGCACATTATGGTTTAGGTTGGGCGTGGCTTGACAGTGTCTTACTTGCAACAATCGTAGGTGGTAGTAGCTCAATCATTGTGTTTGGTCTAGTTAGGAAGATTCGTATTTCTGATGAGGCAAAATCGATGTTAAGTTTCGAATCTGCACTGACTGATATTTTGTGTACAATAATTGCGTTCGTTTTGTTTGAAGCTGTAATGACTGGAACTTTTGATATGGAAATCTTGGGTCAAACAATTGGAAAGGCTGTACTTGTTGGGTTAATACTTGGATTTGGTGTTGGCATACCTTGGATGTTCTTTATTTCAAAATTAAAAAGTGCACAACATAGCTATATGCTTACTTTAGGTGTATTGTTCCTATTATTCTTCTTAGCAACTACTTTTGGAGAGTCTGGTGCACTAACTGCATTAGTATTTGGTTTGATGTTAGGAAACAAGCAGTACTTCTTAAGAAAACTCAAGATCAAAATGCCAGAGAACACAATAGACAACTCTTTACATAGACAAGTCACATTCATTGTCAGAGCGTTCTTCTTTGTTTTTGTAGGCTTGCTTGCAAGTTTTGGACAGATAGAATTTGTTATATTTGGAATAATTGCAGCTGTTGCAATTTATGTTGGAAGAATTGCTATCACACATACTGCACTTGTCAGGGGGTTCTCAAAGCTTGACAAGAAGGTGACTTCGGTAATGATACCAAGAGGACTTGCCGCTGCAGTATTAGCCACAATACCACTTACCATGGGACTGCAAAATGGAGAAGCATATCCACAAATCATATTTTTCATCATTTTAACTTCGGTGATAATCACCACAGTTGGATTGGGTGGCGCTAAGAAAATTCCGCCACCTGAGGGTCAAGGTGGATTTGTCACTGAAACAAAAGATAAATGATTGGTTTAAAGATTAATAGAATCTTTTAGGCCTTTGTATCTATTACGGATTGTGACTTCAGTTACATTTGCAGCTTCTGCAATATCACGTTGTGTTTTGTCTTCACCATTTTTTACACAAGACAAATACAAAGCTGCTGCAGCCAATCCCATAGGATCTTTTCCTGCTGATGCTTCATTATCCTGTGCAATTTTTAAGACTTTGATTGCAAAACGCTTTGTTTTTTCTGCAATACCAATCTTGCTTGCAATTCTTGCTACACATTGTACTGAGTCAGTCACTGGCATTTTGAGATCCAATTCTTTTACCAATAATCTATAACATCTTGCAATATCTTTTCTTTTTATGTTTGCAGCAATTTCAACATCTTTCAAGTTTCTAGGAGTAGCAGTATCACGACATGCAGCATATAGTGCAGATGCCATAAGTGCAGAAATTGATCTGCCTCTTACAAGACCTTTGTCTAATGCTTTTCGATAAATGTATGCAGCTTTTTCAACCACAGATTCAGAAATTGCTAATTTGTCTTTTAATCTATTTAATTCACTAAATGCTTGTCGAAAGTTCCTATCTACTGGTTCGTGTACTTGAGATCGTGAATCCCATGTTCGCAATCGTTCAATTGTATTTTTCATTGAAGCTGTTAGTGGCTTACCAGATGCATCCTTGTTAACTGGATTAATTACTGTTGCAAGACCCATATCATGCATTGTTAATGATGTTGGTGCTCCTGCTCTTGCCCGGTCGCCATGTTCATCTTGTGTAAATGAACGCCACTCAGGTCCTGATTCTTGAATTTTTTCTGACATAACAAAACCACACTTGGAGCAAAATGTTTCTCCAGATTCGTTATCTGTTACAAGTTTACCCTTAACACATCGTGGACAATTATCTTTAGAGCCAGCTTGATTAACCATAATATTATCTAATTACTGAATTAGTATAAAATCCTAATTGTTTATTAACCAGATCTATAAGCGTGATGGGAATATCTGTGTAAAATGGATTAATTATTAGGAAAATCGCACTATTGTATGGATCATTGGGTTTTTTCAGTTTTTGTTGTTTTTTTGGGAATTATACTAGTTTGTGGTATTCCGAGCTCATCAGGTCATGGACTTGGAACTGAAACAATGCCGCCTGTCATGATTGATGGATTAGAATCTACATTGGAAGTTGCATCTGTTACTAATATTGATAGTGGGATAAGGCAAATCACAATTAGTTTATTTGAAACTGCATCTGGTGTTAATATTAACAATGTATCGTTCGAAGTTGAATTATTAAAAAATGATCAACGGTTGTTCAAAAATAATTTTGAGCGAGACGATGGAATATTGATAATGAATCTAGTTCCATCTGACGATTCAAATGTACAAATCATAAATCAGGAAACTTTTGCGTCATTTTTAGGTCTAGCTAGTGATCAGTTTAATCTAAAAGGAGGTGTGTTTGAAAATGGTGGCCTTTACATGTTTAATGTGAAAATTTTAACCATAACGAACTACAATAATCTACTGTCAGAGCCAATTGAATATAATCTTGGAATTTCTATTCCAGAGACAACATATTATGAAATTAATGATAGAAATTTTGGAAAGCAGGAGCTGGGTGTAATTACATATTTTGATCAAATTACAGAATTTAATTATGATCAAACAACAAAACAGGTTAAATTTTCCTTTCCATTTGATTGGAATCAAGAAACAATAGAGCAAACAAGTGTTATTCATGAAGAGTTGATTATACCAAAAACATTTGGTGATCTTTTGGTATCAGACTTTACTGCTAGTCTTAACGAAATAAAGCTTCCAGAATCTGCAATTAATATTGATGATTTTTCTGGTGAAAAAAGAACCGTTCATGTGGTTGTGACACAAAATGAATTGCGAGGAATTTTTTTAAATAATAATTTTCCATCAGATGAAAGAAACTACTTTGGAACCAATAAGATTACCATAAAGATCGAGCCGAGTGAAAAATATCTTCCCTTATCAGGCGTGACGGATAATGGTCAATTCAAAATAAAATTATGGTGGGATAATGATCTGAAATCAAATTCAGATGCAAAGCTAAATTTTGATGTATTAGATACGTTCCTAAAAGATAGACCAATTTCTGTTCCATACGAATTAAAGATATTCTATAATGAAAAAGAGATCTTAAAGAAAAGTGGGATAAGCACTGGCTCAAAGACTCAAAGTGACAGTTTTGAGTTTTTCATTCCATCAGATGTTTCTGGAGTTTTGATTGCAAAATTTGAAAATTTGGATGGAAACAGTCTAGCAACAGTAGAATTTCCATTGGTGATTGATAGAGTGGACAGTGTGGTGAATGAATATCTTATTCCTAACTGGGTAAAAAATAACGCAAAGTGGTGGTCTGAAGATCAGATTGATGATAACACCTTTGCCAATGGAATAGAATTTTTGATAAAAGTTGGCATTATTGTTGTATAAGTAGTTAAATTAATTCAGGTTTCCATACACATTAGAAAAAAATGAAAAGAGTTTTGATTCTGGGTGGTGGATTTGCTGGAATAGAATGTTGCCTAAACCTTGAATCACATTTTCGACAAGATGATGAAGTTGAAATTACATTAATTTCTGAAGATAACTTCTTGCTTTTTACACCAATGTTACCACAAGTTGCGTCAGGTACAATTGAGACAAGACATATTGTAACTCCGATCAGAACACTGATCAAAAAAACAAGGTTCTTTGAAGCAAAGATAAAAAATATTGATCCTTATGGAAAAACAATCACATTGTTTGGTACGGCTGAAAATCGCGGGGTTGTATTACATTATGACTTTCTTGTTATTGCGTTAGGGAGTCAAACGAATTTTTTCGGAATGAATGATGTGGAAGAAAATGCATACACTATGAAGACATTGAATGACGCTGTCGTTTTACGAAATAGAGTAATTGATATGCTAGAACAAGCAGAAAATGAGACGGATCCTATTCTACGAAAAAGTCTTCTTCATTTTATAATGGTTGGGGGTGGTTTTGCTGGTGTAGAAACTGCTGGAGAAATAAATGATTTTGCGAAAGATGCAAGTGAGTATTATCCGAATATACGAAAACATGACATAAAGATCACCATGGTGGAAGTCGGTGAAGAAATTCTAAAGGGATTTCCACGAAAGTTAGCCGATTTTGCTAAAACCAAACTTGTGGAAAGAGGAATCAGTGTTGTTCTGCAGACTGCAGTCACATCTTTTAATGGAAAAGAAGTGGGTTTGAAAAATCTAGGAAAACTTGATGGGGACGAAGATGGTGCTGTTCTAGCAAATACTTTGGTATGGACTGCTGGAATAACTCCAATAGACTTGATTAAAGATTCTCTGTTCAAAACAAACAAAGGTAGAATAGTTGTGGATGAACACCTTCAAGTTAGTGAATTTCCAGGCGTGTTTGCAATTGGTGATTGTTGTAAGATTGATCCCAAACTAACTGAAAAAAAATTTCCGCCAACTGCACAAATTGCAGAAGCACATGCAAAGGTTGCTGCACATAATTTGAGTGGTCTTATATCAAATTCTAAAATGGAAAAGTTTGATTATAGTTGGAAAGGTCAAAGTGCCATTATAGGAAAACGAACTGGCGTGGCATCATTTTTTGGGATGAATATTGTAGGGTTTTGGGCTTTTGTGGCTTGGAGAAATTTGTATTTATCAAAAATACGGGGTTGGGAAAAAAGATTGCGTATTTGGATTGATTGGAATCTCGATTTATTTTTTAGAAGAGATATTTCACGATTAAAAATACTAAAGAGAGAATCACAAATTGATTATAAAGAATTAGATGAGGTGGATGAAGTGTGGTAGAAAAAGTTACTTTCGTCTGTTTTTAATAGCAATGATTACTGCTGCTGGTGCTACAAAGTACATTCCAATGTTTAGTAGAATGACTCCTATACCATAACCTAACACCTCTTGCTCTGTATCAATATCAACATAGTTTAGAATTGCAAGTGATGTCAAAAGT
>CAZIHG010000027.1:0-18650 GCA_964539205.1 uncultured Candidatus Nitrosopelagicus sp. | reverse complement strand
CACCACCTGCAATACAAATTCCCAACATGATAACCATCATCTTGGTTGTACGTTCAGGGGTTGTTCTGTAAATCGGATCGTTAAGTTCTACTTGTGCCATTTTATTCTCCTAATGTGATGGGTTCTTTGCCTGGTATGGGAAGTAATATTTTCCGCCTAAGCCGAAAGGATCGTCCATATCTGCTGGTTTTCCTTTTGCAGAACTCCAAATCAAGTTCCAGAGGAATATTGCCATACCGATACCGATGATGAATGCGCCAATTGAAATTATTATGTTCATTTGTACCCATTCCGGAATTGCTGGATAATCGTAAATTCTTCTTGGCATACCAAAGAGACCCAAGATGTGTTGTGTAAAGAATACCATGACTGTTCCGATAAAGGACAAAATGAAGTGTACTTTTCCTAAGACCTCACTGTACATTCGTCCAGTGACATATGGGAAGAAGTAGTAAACGAATCCGACTGTACCGAATAGGATTGTTCCCATTACGAATAGGTGGAAGTGTCCAACTACCCAGTAAGAGTCGTGAGTGATAAAGTCTAATGGCATTGCACTGTTAACAACACCTCCGGCTCCAGCAGAGAAGAATAATGCAATTCCACCTACGGCCCACATAATTGGGGTTGCAAACTTGATTCTTCCGCCCCACATTGTTGCAAGGAAGTTGAATGTGTGCATTGCAGATGCTGGAACTGCTGCTAGAGTTCCAACCATGAATACTGTTTTTTCTGTAAATGACATTCCTGTGGCATACATGTGATGAGCCCATGATGCAAATCCAACAATTGCAAGTAAAGTAAATGCTGCTACACCAGAACCATGACTAAATATTGGCTTTCTTGAAAACCGCGGGAATATCTCATACATGAAACCAATGGCTGGAATTACGAGAATATAGACTTCTGGATGGAATGTGAACCAGAAAAGATGTTGATATGCAATAGGATCACCTCCAAGTGTAGGATTGAAGAATCCAGATGCGCCTAGTCTATCAGTTAGAAGCATTAAGAGTGCAGCAGCAAATGTTGGGACTGCTACAACAGTAATAAGGGAAGATGTGAGATATGCCCAAGCCAAGAGTGGCAGTTTGCTTAGTGGTAAATCAGGATGTTTGCATTTCATAATTGTCACGATGAAATTGATTGAGCCCAATATTGAAGATACACCAAGTACCTTTAGACCAAAAATCCACATGTCTGCTGCTGGTCCTGGTGCACTAATAGTAGAATATGTTGGATATGCATACCAAGTGAAGTCTGCAAAGCCTAACCAAATAAGAGCACCTGCTGGTGGAATCATCCAGAATGCAACTGCATTAAGTTTTGGATATGCCATATCTTTGAATCTTACCATAATTGGAACCAAATAATTTCCAAATGCAGATGCTGATGGTAAGATGAACAAGAAAATCAAAGTAGTACCATGAACAGTAAATATCCTGTTATATGTCATAGAATCTGCTATTACTTGAGTTCCTGGAGCAAACAGTTCAAGTCTAAGGATTAATGCTAATGCACCTCCCATAAACATGAACGCTAATGATGTGATAAGATACAACAAACCTATGTCTGTGTGATGTGTTGAGAACATTATCTGCCAAATCGGTCTTGGCTTTTGTAATTCTAGAACCATGTTAAATCACGATCCATTCTCCACGTATAAAGTTCCTCGCATGTTATAATGTATTAATCCACAATATTCTCTACATTGTATTGGAAATTCACCTGCTTCGTTTGGTGAAAACCAAACTGTGTTAATTCTTCCAGGAACTGCATCCATCAAAACTGTATAATCATGAATATTAAATGAATGCACAACATCCTTTGAAGTAACCTCAAACTTGTACGCTTTACCTTTTTCAAGATGTAGTTCTCCTATCTCTTTTGTTCCATCTTCATGTTCAAAAGTCCAAAGCCATTGTTGACCAGTAACCTTTATGATTTCAGCATCTTCTGGTACATGTTCTACAATTCTTTCAATATTCCATGCTTCAGCACCAACATAACATAATAATGCAGTAACAACACCAATGTACACCCATTCAGGCCATGAAGAATGATGTCCGCTCATATTACCACTTTCCATCAGCCTCATATTCTGTAGGCTTTGCTTTTGGATTTGATTCTCTAAATCGCAATACCAACCAAACTATCAATCCAGAAACAACAGTACCAACAGTAAATGCCACAATCATCAATCTGTAAAATAGACCCCATATCTCTACACGCCTATCTAAATATTCACCAGGTTCATCACCTGCTGCCAGCACATATCGAACTGATGGTAAAATTACCAATAAGCCCAAAACTAATCCTAAGCTAAATATCACTTTCATTATTACCGGTTATCTTGGCGTGGGCTCAAAAATGTATTTAAGGGTTTGCAGAATTCGCTTTTTAAAACGTCTCATGGAATCGTTCAGATGGCAATGCGTTAATGGCTGTAAGATAGAATTTCTGATCGTTATTCTTGAATATATTTAATGATGCATTTGCTATTATCAATTCAAATAATATTTCAGGTTTCAAACTTAGAACTTTGCCAATCATTGCCTTTATTGGATCCATATGTGTCACCAAAACAACATTTTTTTCTTTATGTTCATTAACGACATATTCAACCATTTTGGATACTCGTTCCTCAACTCTTGCAAAAGTTTCAACTCCATTTTCACTTACTTCTTCACTACCTTGATAAAATTTTAAAAATACATTTCCATGTTTGGTAAAAATTTCATTATACGGCATCATTGTAAATTTTCCCATATCTAATTCAAGTAATCTATCATCTTTTTTTACTTTCAGATCACAGTGCTTACCAACAATCTCAGCAGTTTGTAACGCTCTGTCAATTGGGCTAGAATAAATTGCACTGATATCTAATGATTTCAACATTTTTCCAGCTTGTTCAGCTTGTTCAATTCCTACTGTTGTAAGATTTATGCCTGGTGAACGCCCAGCTAGAATTTTTTTAGTATTATTGTCAGCTTGCCCATGACGTAAAAATATAATCATTTTTTCTATTCATTCAGATTTTTCTATAGAGATAATAATAACATTGTTAGAACGAATTTATGAAAATCGGTATTATTGGTGGAACTGGTGGAATGGGTAAGGGTTTTGCGTTTAGATGGTGTAAAAATCATGATGTTATGATTGGATCACGTGATGCAGAACGTGCTTCGTCTGTTGCAGATGAATACATAAAACAGGCTACAGAAGCATATGGACAAATTAATGGAACAATAACAGGTAAAGACAATCTTTTAGTTGCAGAGGAATCACAAGTTCTAGTTTTATCAATTCCATATGAGAATATAGATTCAATTTGTTCACAGATTTTACCAAAGATTAATGATGAATGTGTAGTCATATCACCAATTGTTCCAATGGCAAAGACTGATACAGGATTCGAATGTGTTGCAATAAAAGAAAATAAACCATTTTCGCATCAAACTGTTGAAAAACACATGAAAGATGTAACAAAATTGGTTTCTGCATTTCATGTAATTTCTGAAAAAAAGCTTGTCAATCAAACACTTGCATTGGATTATGATATTTTTGTTGCAGGAGACGGTAAAGAATCTGTGGAGATAGTTAATGGTTTGATAAATGAAATAGAAGGATTACGTCCAATATATCTTGGTCCTGGTGCATTAGCATATCTTGTAGAGATGTCAACACCACTCTTACTTAATGCAATGATTAGAAATAAGATGAAAAATCCCGGAATTAAAATAATTTAATACAACAACAATGTTATTATGAGTCACGAATATTCGCGTCGTGGTAGAAATTGGTTCACAGCTATGGGTGTATTGTTTATTGTTATGGCTGGAATAATTGTAATAAGAAATATGTTTTTGTGGAGTCCGGGTTTTTTCGTTGACTTTCTGATTAGTCCAGAAATTACAAATGAGAAAATTTCTTTAGCAATGATTATCTTTGGTTGTATAATGATTGGAATAGGGTACAGAAAGCCACATGTCAAAGCGAATTGAGTTTTTAAGAAAACAAAAGATCCTTCATCTAGCAACTATTGATAAAAGTGGAACTCCTCACATTGTTCCTGTTTGGTATATGTATAATTCAAAAAACATCTATGTTGGTACAAATACAAATACTGAAAAGGCAAAAAATATCAAAAAACACAAAAAAGTAAGTTTTTGTGTTGATGTTGGTGTCAATTCGCCTGATATCTTTGGTGTCATGGGACAAGGAAATGCAAATTTGATCAAAGATGGTAAGAAAGTTTCACGACTAGCAAAGAAAATTCTCTTGCGATATTTTAAAACTATTAACAATAAATCTGCAAAAGAGATACTAGATGATACTGACTGTATAATTGAAATTGTGCCTACGAATTATTCCATTTGGAAGTATTAACGAACAAAATCCTCTATTTTATCCAACGCAGACTCGAGTATTTCCATATTTGGAAGAAAGACAATTCTGAAGTGTCCACTACCATATTGAGTTCCAAATCCTGAACCATGGACAGTCAGCACTCCTTTCTGTTTCACTAATTCCATTACAAAATCCTTATCAGAATTATACGGATTATTATCAATTTTAGGAAAAGCGTAAAATGCTCCTTGAGGGTTTGAACAGGATATATTATTCATGGAATTGAGACGTTTCACTACGTAATCTCTATGCTTCTTCAATTCAGACACAAATTCTGAAATGTAATTCTGTGGTCCACGTAATGATTCTAATGCTGCGTATTGTACAGGAAGATTAGTTGATATACGAACTCGTGCTAGTTTTGGTAAGTTCTCTCTAATCATATCAAGTTGTGGTGAATTATTAAATGCAATATATCCAATCCGCCATCCAGACATAAGATGAACTTTTGAGAACCCATTTAGAATTATAACAGGTGAATCTCCAGCAACTTTACCAATTCCTGTGAATTTTTGATCGAATACAATTTGATCATAAATTTCATCGCAAATAATATACAAATTATTTTCATTAGCTATGTCTACAATTTGTTTAAGAGAATCTTCATCAAATATTAAACCCGTTGGATTGTTAGGACTAATTAGGCATATTGCAACAGTTTTTTCCGTGATCTTTCCTCTGATATCATTTATGTCTGGTTGAGAATTTTTAAAGTCTACTGCAAACTCAACTGGATGCCCACCATGTAACCTAACATATGATGCATATGGAGGATAATATGGACCTGGTAACAATACCTCATCACCATCTTCAACAATTGAAGATATTACCATGTCTAATCCTTCAGATACACCATTTGTAACTAAAACATTTTTTGAATCGATAGAAAGACCCTTGGCATTTTCTTTTTTTGCAATTTCATCTAATAGTTCATGAAGACCTTCAGATTGTGTATAAAAATTATTACCATTATTTACAGAATCAATTAATGCCCGCTTAACATTGTTTGGTGGTTGATATCCAAATTGTACAGGATCACCTATGTTAAGATAATCTACTTTTTTTCCTTGTTGCTCAATTTCTCTTGCCGCTGAAACAATATCACGGATTGCATATTCAACACCGGCAACTTTTTTTGAGATTTTCATCAATAAGACAGATATTTAGACAGGATAAATGCTTATTTTTTTGGACCCGTAGCTCAGCCTGGATAGAGCGGGTGGCTTCGGACCACCAGGCCGTGGGTTCGAATCCCATCGGGCCCTTATTATAACAATCAAGTATATTAGCTGTTTTTTCTATCATATGATATGAGTCCTGGAATTGGATTGATGGATAGAAGGTTAAAGACGGAAAATGATGCAATATCACTTGCTACATCTGTGGTGGTCAAAGATTATAGTATTCAATCAAAAGACATCAAGATTCTTGAAACAAAGTATGACGATGACGCAGGAGATTGGTATGTTGCATTAGGATGGAGTGAAAAACGTATTATCATACAAATGGATTCAGTTCAGGCAAAAGTAATTGAAATAAAAGAAATTTAGTTTGATTTTTTAAATTCTACATTTGGTGAATCTGGTTGATTTGGAATAACAAGAAGTCCACCTTCATGTAGTTGCTTAATTAACTGCATAACTTCCTTTTCAACCTGTGTCCGCTGCAGACCAGTTTGTTGTGCAAAAATTTCTACAAGATCAGTAACCTTACGTTTTCCATTACATGATTTCCAAAAGTCAATTATTGCATCGTTTACCATAAATCCTTGTTCATGTTCATTAGCTAAAACAAAAGCACCATCTTCTTGTTTAACTAAATTCCCTACTCCCTGTGGCATTGCTGTTTCATAATTAATTGGTGCTGGTGTGTTCTGAGAACCCATTTTTTTCATCATTGCTTTTGCATCATCTGACATCTTATCCATTGTCCAAGGTGGATCCCAAACAATTTCTACACTTACATTGTTTACACCGGAAACTTTTTTGGTATATCGTTTAACATCATCAACCATGGTTTCATGCAAAGGACATCCTTGTGTAGTCATAGTCATTTTGATATCAACATCGTTATTTTCATTGACGTTTATCCCATAAATTAGACCCATATCTACAATGCTTAGAGGAACCTCTGGATCCATACATTGCTTTAATGAATTTCTTACATCATCAGAACTTACAGTACTCATATTTGTATCAAAAAAATTGAAAATAATAAAAACTTTCTATTAGTTAGCTGAGATTAACATGATTTATGCGTATTATGGGTGATTTTAGATAGGAAAACTATAAAGAATTCAGTGGAATCTCAACAATGAATTTGAAAAATCTGAATTTTTTTGATAACTTTCCATTATTTTATAAAACTGGACAGACTGGAACTAAACCTAAAATGCTTAATGCTAGATTTCATGCTCTAATTGAAAACAATAAGAGTATAATTGAGAACGCCACAGTTTTAGATCTTGCAAATCATGACGGTCGTTGGAGTCTTGCTGCTTTGAAAAATGGTGCAAAGAAAGTTTATGGAATTGAAGGAAAGAAAGAACTTGTTCAGAAGGGAACAGAAAATATGAAAGAATATGGTATTTCTGAAGATCAATATCATTTTATTGTTGGTGATATTTTTGAAGAAATAAAAAAAATTCCTCCTGATGAAATAGATGTAGTTTTTTGTTTTGGTATTTTTTATCATGTATCAAATCATATGGAATTACTAAAAGAAATTAAAAAATTAAAACCAAAATATTTAATTTTAGATACAGAAATAAGTAAATCAAAATCACCAATCATAAGATTCAGAAAAGAACCATATTACACACCAGATGACATGATTTCCTTTGAGAAATTTATTGCTGGACGACCTAGTCAATCAGCTCTAAATATGATGCTTAACGCTCTTGATTTCAAAGTTGCATATTATAATTGGGATGGGAATATTCAAGATTGGCAAGACCTTGAAATTTATAGTTCAAAAAATTCTATTTTGGTAAAACGTGGTATTCAATATTTATTATCTATGTTTGGAAGTAATGAAGAAAAAATAAAACGCAGAAATAATTTGGCAAGATATTATACAACAAAACGAATCACATTAGTTGCAACGAATAAATCGGTTTCTGAATAGTATTATTTATTTTCTATATTGTTGAATAACTGTCTGATTGATTCTTCAAATGGGGGCTTTATCACTCCTTTTTCAGTTATTATACCTGAAATAAGTTCTGGTGGAGTCATGTCAAAGGCTGGATTAATTACGTTAATTCCGTCAGGAGCTGTTTTTTTATCACCAATTCCAGTCACTTCGGTTCCTTTTCTCATCTCGATAATCACATCATTAGCATTAGTCTTCATATCAAACGTAGACAATGGTGCAGCTACAAAAAATGGAATTCCGTGTTGTTTTGCCATAGTAGCAACTTGATATGTTCCAATCTTATTAAAAACATGACCAGTTCGGACTATCCTATCAGCGCCAACTACAACTTTATCAACTAATTTATTTGTCATTGTATATCCTACTGCGGTATCTGGGATTAGACTAACATCAAATCCATCATGCTTTAGCTCAAATGCAGTTAATCTAGAACCCTGTTGAATGGGCCTTGTCTCAGTTGCTATAACTTTAATATTTTTACCACTATCTTTTGTTGCTCTAATTACTCCAAGTGCAGTGCCATACGCAACTGTAGCTAAAGCCCCTGCATTACAATGTGTCATAATAGTATCATTATTTTCAAACAGCTCTGCACCAAACTTACCCATAGTTTTGTTTATCTGAATGTCTTTTTCTGCCATTTTTTTTGCTTCTGTAATAACAAGGTTTTTTATTTCTTCAACTGAATTCCCTAATTCTGCTACTGTCATGATCTGGTTTAAACCCCAAGCAAGGTTTACTGCAGTTGGTCTAGTTTCAAAAAGAATTTGTTTTGCATGTTGAAGATCGGAAATTAGATCATCTTTTGTTTTGGAGTTACTTTGTAATACAGCTAAACCAAGACCGAAAGCACCTGAAACTCCTATTGCAGGTGCACCACGTACAACTAAACTTCTAATTGCATCAGCCACTTGGTTATAGTCATCATATTCTACAAAAACAAGTTGATTTGGTAGTTTGGTTTGATCAATCATAACTACTTTGTTATCTTTCCACTCAACTGTTCTAATGGAAGAATTAATTTCAGATTCTATCATTAATAAAAAAAATCTCTTACTATATTTAAAATGAACCAAAAAAATCATTTGGACTTGGAAAAATCTGAAACTAACTGATTCTATTTGGTATATTTTTTATTTATTGATCTTGTGTTTTTCACTTTCTTTGCAAAAGAATTATTGATCTTATCAATCTGCCACAATGAATTTTCATTTACTAAAGATAAATTTGGAATTACACAGTGACCACCAATAAAACCAGGAAACATCTTTGGTCTGTTGCCTAAAAACTTGTGAATCTCATCCGAAAATGACCACATCTCATCAAAATCTATTTTATGGTTCATAGAGATTATGTGACTTAGTTGGGCATAATTAATCAACCATCCATAATATGAAGTGTCAACCACAATTTTAGCAAGTTCTAATGTTAACGGATCACGCATGGATTTTGTTTTAATGCCACATTTTCTCATAAGTTGGGTAAATTGAGTAGATGCCCATTTTTTCTTTGGTGCGTCTTTTTCTAGTGCAAAAAATTTTGTATATCTACACAAGTCACGAAGCATTCTTTTATGAACTCCTCTAGTTGCGCTATAAATTATAGGAATTTCTAAATTGGATTGAAGTTTTTTTGTTGTGTACGGACTAATTGTGCTATGAATGACAATGCAAGACGGCAAAAATTGTTTATATAGTTTTTTTACATCTGATAAAAATCTCTTTGAAAACGGAATACAAACATGAAGAAAACCTGTATCTAAATTCTTACAGGTATCAAATTTTTTTTGATTCATTAATCTACGATTAGTATCATAGCCAACTACCATTACAGATCTTGATAAAAGTTTGAGTATTGGTAATCCAATCTCACCTAAACCAACTACAACATCTTTTCGTTTTTTCATGATTTATGAAAATTAGATTAATCAAGGAATTATTAGTTTCGCTCTTTTGTTACATATATGATGGTTTATGGGTTTGATTCTAAGATTAAATAAAAGAGTACTAAAGTTATTAAGATTAAAACTATATACCAATGTATGACTGAATGGAACACACTTAGAGCAAGATTCCCAGATGATGAATTTTCTGAAATTGAACGAATTAAAGAGCAATATGGATTGAGTTATAATGAAATTATTCGTTCTGGAGTTAAATTCTATGTTGGCTTGACATTAGCAAAAGAACTGGTCGGTGATGCACTTAAAGAAAAAGACATCAAACTAGGAGGTAAAAATTTTGGTGAAATCTTGAACAGTCCTGAATATCAACGAAATCTAGAACAAAAGATGTCAAAACTAGTCAAAGTGCTAATTTGGGAATTATTTGAAAAGGGAATGGACTTTAAAGAAAAAACAAAAACCCTACGAAAAGAAAGAAAAGTTGGAAGACCTAAAGCAGAAAAAAAGGTAGGAAGACCCAAACAAGGATTAGATTAAAAACATAGTACCAAAAAGTGGAAGTTAAACAGTAGTTTTTTTGTTTAATAAGAATTTTAAAGAAAAGAAACCAATGATTGTTGTAAACCAGAGTGTTACTAATCTAATAATAAATACTGTGATTGTTGCTAAACCTAAATTTACTCCATTTTTCAAAATTAAACCCAACAAACTTGCCTCAGTAACAATTATTCCAGCTGGTAAAAATGATAACGAGCCAATTATAGTTGAAGTGAAATATATGTGACCAGACAATAACATATCAAAATCAATATCTAACGAAGTAAATATTAGAAAAACTGTTACTATTGCAAGTATTCTAAGAATTAATGTAGAAGGTAGGGTTTTAAGAATTATTTCAATAGAAAAGAGTTTAGACACTGATTCTTGTGATTCTTCAAATTGACTTGCAAATTTTTTAAAGAATCTGATTTTTGACGTTAACTTGGTAAATATCGCCAATCCTAATTTTGTTTTTAGAAAAGCAAATCCAGCAATGAAGAAACTAGATCCAATTATCAAAACAATTGTTGATTCCATGATATTCATCAAAACAGACAATATACCAAGCGCTAATAAAATACCACCAAGATCAATCCATCTTTCAAATAGTACTATCGGTGCTGTACTTGAAAATGATTTACCAGTAGTTTTCTCCAAAATGTGTGATTTTACAACTGAACCCAATCCACCAGGTGTTATTGCCATTGATTCTCCTGCAACATATAACAAAAAATAGTCTCTAAATCCTAAAACAATTCCAATTTTTTTTAATAGCTGACCATATCTCCAACTAGCAACTAGTAGATACAAAAATGCTAATGGAAATATGATTAAATAAATTTTGAAATCAATCTGGGCTACATGAGAAAATATATTATTTATGTCAGAAAAAAAGATAATAGCAGAATAAAAAAGAGTAGATAAAATTAAAATAAACCAAATTTTGTTTGCAAGAATATTTTTGTTAGTCAGAATTGAATGTTCAAGTGTATATGATATATTGTTTTGGAGCCTATGATATGAAATAGTATTTCATCAAATTATTCCGGTATGAAATGAAGCATAGAATAACACATCTTAAATAACCAACTCAGATCAATCATAACAATTTGAAAGTAATAATTGGAATACCTGCTTTTAATGAGGAAAAGAATATTGGTGCCATAGTTGCAAAGTTAAAGGCAAAATATGATCATGTAATCGTTTGTGATGATGGTTCTACTGATACTACTCAGACTATAGCTTCATCATTAGGTGCTATAGTAGTAAAACATACAACAAATTTAGGATACGGTGCTGCTATAAAGACAATTTTTAATGAGGCTAGGAAAATTGATGGTGATGTTTTGGTCACTTTTGATGCTGATGGTCAGCATAAAATTTCAGAAATTGATTCAGTTATAAAACCAATATCCGAAAATAAAGCAGACATTGTTATTGGTTCAAGATTTTTAGGAACTACAAAAGATTTACCAAAATATAGAAAAATTGGAATTAAAACAATTACTGGTTTGACAAACACATTAACTGGTGGAAATATTACAGATGCTCAAAGTGGGTTTAGAGCCTATTCAAAAAAAGTATTGAATGAAATATCTCCTACAGAATCAGGAATGGGAATATCTACAGAAATTCTAATTAAATCTTCAAAAAAGCAAATGAGAATTTCTGAAATTCCAATCACAATAAGTTATGAAGACAATACACATTCTCAAGAAGCAATTTCCCATGGGACATCTGTGGTCTTTAGTACGCTAAAACATGTAGCTATCGAACGACCACTTCTTTATTATGGTGTCACTGGATTATGTTTTATTATTGTTGGATTGATATTTGGTGGTTGGACAATTCAGATTTATTCAGAAGAAGGTGCTGTCATTACAAATCTTGCCATTGTCGGAGTAGGAGGAGTAATTTTAGGTACGATTTTACTAATCACAGCTACTATTCTATATTCAATTGTCAATGTAATTAGAGAAAAACGGTAGTTTACAATCCATAATATTATCAAAGTGAGTATAGTGGTTCAAAAATCGATTAGAGAGTCAGACAAACTAAAAAATAATCTCCTTAAGATTGCCAAAATTTCAATCATTTCGTTTGTTTCATTTTCAGCCTTGGTGCATTTTGTTCCATTTTTTGAGGGTTCAAATTCATATTATTATGGAGTTGCGTCTATACTATTTACTGAAGAAGGAATAACAAAATCCAACACATTTCTCGAAAAATATGAAACAAATGAATTTCTTGTAGAAAATTGGTTACGCACAGATCAGAACCAAATGATTCCAATGTCTGGAAATGGGCTGATAACACTTGGTGGAATTTTTTATTTGTTTGGAGGTTATTTTGGATTATACTATCTATCTCCAATAATTTTTATTATTTTGCTAATTGTCAGCGAGAGGGTTACAACAAATCTTTTTGGAAAATATGCAGGATTAATTGCATTAATCTTACTTGCTGCAAGTAATCTATTATTTAGAAATATCATTCAGCTTCATACAGAAAGTCTATTCTGTTTGTTGTTTGTTATAGGAGCATATTTTTTAATAAAATTCGGAAGAACACAAAAATCCTACTTTACTATCATAGCCTCAACATGTTTTGTTTTTTGCACGACAGTTAGATTAAGTGGTGCAATTTCATTTCCAATAGAATTTTTCATTTTATCTGTTTTTATTCTAAATCATTATTTCAGAAACAAAAAACACTTTCAGACTAAAAATCTGTTAGTACTACTATACGCTGCAGTTCCATGGATAATTTTCTTTTTGATTTTTACATATGGGAATATATCAAATTTTGGTGATCCATTTATGACATATGGTGAATTAAATGTCTCACACACCAAAGTCTTTGATACATCATTGTTTTTCTTAATAGAATTTGAAGCAATTGACTTTGAAAATGTTATACAATACTCGAAATACTTACTGCCATATTTGTTTGCAGGTGTATTCAATAGCGTGGATAACAATTTTGAAAGTAGTCTTGGTCAAAACTGGATTGGATTCATACCTTTAATAGCTCTTGGATTGATATTCATTATTTCCTATAAATCAAAAAATAAAAGATTGGAAATATTTGTCATGGCACTTTTACTATTTGGCATAGTATGGTTTTATTCATCAATCACATCTGAATATTTAGCTGAAAAGGGTGTTCCTGGCAGATACATCCTGCCTGCGTTTGTATTCTCATCAATGATATTTGGTTATGCAATTGAAAGGCTTTTTGTAGGAATTGGAGATAAGAAATGGAACATTTCAAAGATTTTGCAGGCAAGTTTAGTTTCGGTTGTGTTTGTATTTGTACTAATTTCATTTAGTTTTACCCCTGCCGTCACAATGTTTGGACAAAGTGATATTAGGAATCCATTCGACTATGAACGCAGTTTTCCACTAAAAGACGAAAGTATCAATGAAAAAAGTATCTTGGTTACGCCGATTGGATCAAGAGCATTAGAATATAATGTAATACCATTTAGTCCATATGCAAATGGTCAACTCGATATAGAATTATTAAATTCAGTTATTCGGGATTATAATGCATTTGTTTTTAAAACACCATATTCAATAGGTGAAATTGAAGTTTTACATAAACTAGAGAAAAAAGGATTTGTATTCATACAGCACTCAGAAAATTTTTGTTCAATAATAAGTGACACGAAATTATTAAAGTCTCATGAAAAATGTAATTTTAATACGCCAATCAGAGGAAATTAGAAAGGAAAAATTTCAAATAATTGTGAATTGCATATTTTAAAACAATTGGCATATTTGACTCAACTATGTCAGCCATGATTGTTTTTACTCAAGTCAAAATTACCACTTTGAATTTGTTCAAGTAAAAATATAATATCTTTCTTAGAAATAGGTATAGGATTGTTATCTAGATGCTTTCTATCTTCATAAATCAATTCTGCAGCACGTTCAATTTTTTGTTCTAAGGAAATTTTTTTAAAATTTAATTTTTTAACTAAATTAAAAAATCTTTCAAAATATTTTGAATTATTAAATTTATGAGCTACGGTTGTAGTGAAGGCTAAAGCATGGCCATGTGAGTAATTCTCATTAGAGTAAACATACGATAAAGCATGGCCCAAGGTTGTTGATGAATTTCCAAATCCTAATCCAGATATCAAAGAACCCAATACAATTTTTTCATTATTATTTGAAAATAACCCGTCTTCTAAAAGATCAAATGCTTTTTGACAAAGAAATTTTGTGTAATGATTAGAATTTTTGCTGTCATATGCCTCAGTACATTGGGCACATGCATCTACAAGAGAATTATTACGTATTTCTATAGGTGTATTTTCTAAAAAAAATGGATCAACGATAGCAACATCTGCAATTAATTCATCATGATGAAAACTTCTTTTTTTATCGTTTACTTTGAGTACAGAAATTCTTGTTACTTCACTTCCGCTTCCAAAAGTTGTTGGTATAAGGTACTTTATTTTTTTCATTTTATAAGCTACATATTTTGCAACATCTAATGAACTACCTCCACCTAAACCTATTACACTAGAAAAATTTTCATTTTTGAATTCTGAAATAATATTGTCAACAGTTTCAAAAGAAGGGTTTGATTCAACCTTATCAAATATGGTGAAATTTTTTATTTTAATATGATCTATCCAACCCCTAGAAATTGCACCTTTTGAAGTAATTATCAGACTATTAGATGGATAGCTGTATTTAGATGATATTCCAGTACCGAAATGAATGGAGGGTGGTTGTATAATTGTCCACATAATTCAAAATTGATGGCATATTTTTTATAATTGCTGATTGAGTTTTTTATAGTGGCTCAATATGAGGAATTAAGGAAAAGATTAGAATCAAAATCAATTGTAAAAGTCTGTGGTGCATTTGATGCAATGTCAGCAAAATTGGTTGAAATAAATAATTTTGATGCAATATGGTCTGGAAGTTTTGCAATTTCATCTACACACGGGGTACCAGATGCTAGCATTTTGACTATGACTGAGTTTTTTGATGTTGCCTCTAATATGGCACAAACATGCAATATACCTGTCATTGCTGATTGTGATACAGGTTATGGTGGTCCAAGTAATGTCATGCATATGGTAAAAAAATATGAAAATGCAGGAATTGCTGCAGTTTGTATCGAAGACAAAACTTTTCCAAAAAGAAATAGTCTTTTAAAAGATGGAGCAAATGAACTTATTTCAGAAAAAGAATTTGTGGCAAAAATTTTAGCTGCCAAAGATGCCAAACAAAATAAAGATTTTATGATAATTGCTAGAGTTGAATCATTGATTTCAGGTATGTCTATGAGTACTGCTTTACAAAGAGCTGAAGCTTATGAAGAAGCAGGTGCTGATGCAATTTTAATACATTCAAAACAAAAAAGTCCTGAAGAAATATTTGAATTTGCAGATTCATTCAAAGGAAGTTGCCCAATTGTTGTTATTCCTACGACATATGATAGTGTGAAAATAGAAGAACTGCAAACACATAATATCAAAATGGTTATCTATGCAAATCAAACATTAAGAGCGGCCCACAAAGCCATGATGAATCTACTAAAAATTTTGCAAAACTCTGAAAGTATTTCCTCAATTAATGATAAACTTTCCTCGATGGAAAGTATTTTTGAGTTACAAAGTATGTACGAAATAGAAAATAAAGAAAAAGAATTAGAAGCAAAACTAAAAAAATTAGGTTACATAAATTGAAAGAAATTTTTCAACGTGATTTTTTTAATTATCTAAATAAAAAGAAAATTAATGATTTTATTGGTGTTCCTGATTCTACAATGAAATATTTCATTGATGAGGGATTGAAAAAAAATAAAATAATTGTTGCAACAAGAGAAGAAGAAGCTATTGGTATTGCAGCTGGAATTGTTTTATCAGGTAATCCCTCACTAGTATTTATGCAAAATGCAGGATTCGCAAACTCTATTTCAACAATTGCATCATTAGTACAACTATATGAAATTCCTATGATTTTTTTGATAGGATGGAGAGGTTTTAAAAAAACTGATGCGCCTGAGCATATTAAAATTGGAAAGATTCAACCTAAATTATTATCCACACTTGGTATGAAATCCAAAATTATACATGAAAAGAATTGGAAATCATGTTGTGATTGGGCATTAAAAAATATCAAAGATAAAAAATCTATTGCATTGATAATTAGGAGAATGAATGATGAATAGAAAAAATGCAATAAAAATAATTCTTAATTTTTTCAAAAACTCGCCCGTTGTATCTGCTAATGGGTTCATAAGTAGGGATTTATTCAATGTGAGTGATAAAAAATCTAATTTCTATATGATTGGTTCAATGGGATTAGCGTCATCTATTGGATTAGGTATTGCACTAAAAAATACTAAAAAAAAAATTATAGTATTTGACGGAGATGGAAATATTTTAATGAATTTAGGCTCAATTACTACAATTGGTGCAAATAGACCAAAAAACTTGATTCATGTAATTTTTGATAATTTTATTCATGAATCTACTGGTGGTCAGCCCACAAACTCACAAAACATTAAAATCAAAAATTTGGGACTGGCATCAAACTATAAAGTTTTTCCTATTTCTACTGAAAATAAATTAAAAAACACTCTACAAAAAATTAAGCAGTTACCTGGACCAATAATGCTTGTTATAAAAATTGGTAAAAATAATGAGATTGCAACTCGTGTTGAAATTGAACCGATAGAAATTAGAAATAGATTTATGAGATATTTAAGCCGAGATAAAAATTGAAGGCTATTTTACTTGCAGCTGGTTCTGGCAAAAGATTAGGTGATTTAACTAAAAATTTACCAAAGGCACTTGTTGATATAAACGGCAAATCATTATTAGAAAGACAAATTATTGCACTAAGAAAAAATTCCATTAATGATATATTAGTTGTAACTGGACCAAACAAGGCTAAATTTAACATAAAAAATATTACTTGTGTTCCAGATTCTGATTATTTGACTCATGATGTTCTCGGAACAATGATGTCAGTAGATGAGTATATGACTTCAGATCTAATTGTTTCATACACTGATATAATTTTTGATGAAAAAATCATTAATTCTATGATCAATGCTAATGCTGATATTAATATTGCAGTAGAAATGAATTGGGAAGAAGCTTATGAGGGAAGAACAGATCATCCTATAGAACAAGCTGCTAATGTATTGATAGAGAATAATTTAGTTAAGAAAATTGGTCATCAAACTAACAGATTTGGAGATTTTAGTAAAAATGATCTTGGTGAGTTTTTGGGTTTGATGAAATTATCAAAAAATGGAGTAAATATTTTTAAAAATGAATATTCAAAACTGATAAAAAATCATAAAGGAAAATTCTATGAAGCATCTTCTATTCAAACTGCATATATTACTGATATCCTACAGGAGTTGATAAATAAAAATTATAAAATAAATCCAATTCTAATTGATGGTAATTGGTGTGAAATTGATACATTACAGGATTTAGAAATTGCAAAGAAAAAATTTCCTTAAATCAAACCAAACTTTTTTCCTGAATTTTTAGAAATTCATTCCACAAGTCTAATTCAATTTCTAATTTTTGATCAATTAAATTTTCTTCTTCTAATGGATCATTAGAAATATTGTATAATTCTTTAGAATTATTATACTCGTTTAGAATAAGCTTCCAATCCGATGTTCTGACTGATTTAATATTTGGAATTTTTGGTGGTTTTTTTTCTTTTAATGGGTTACCTGTTTCTGAAAAGGCTATACTCTCAGTATAATCCTGTTTATTGATAAGTGGAAGTAAACTTTTGCCATCAATTTCTGAAAATGATTTGTCTTTTGGAATTTCAAGTATATCTAAAATTGTTGGTAAAAAATCAATATGCCTTACTTGTTTTAATATTACATCTGGTTTTATGCCAGGAATTTGAATATAACTAAAAGTCTTTATCGTATAATCATAGCAGAATGCACCATATGCACGCTCACCTATTTTTTCACCTATACTAACACCATGATCAGATAAAACCAAAATTATCGAATTTTTATCTAATTCTAATAATTGAATAAGTTCAAATAATTTTTCTAGATATAGTGATGCGTTTTCAAAAAGTATTGAATATCTATTATTATTTTTTTCAATATTATTGAAATAATCCATACTAAAATTATCATATGGAATTAAAACTTCATTCTTTAATCCTGTATGTATTTTGCTGTAATGAAGATATAAGAAAAAATTTTTTCCGTTTTGGTTTTCAGCTTTCATTTTATTTATTAATTGTTTATGAGTATCTATCAAATTCGTCTCATTCTCATCATGTACAAAATATTCATCAAAATTTTTTCTTGGCAAAATTAAATCAGAGTGTCCATCAAAACAAGTATGATAATCTAATTCCTTTAAATAATCTGTCAGCGTTTTAAAATTATCACTTTTGAATTTTGAAGAATGCCAATAACTATATGTTCCATTCCTATTACCGTAACTTCCACTGATAAATGCATGCATAGCCGCATTTGTGTATGGCGCATAAGTAATTGAATTTGGAAAGAATATCGAATTTTTTTGTAATTTGAGAAAACTTTCAGATTTTTTTGCAAAATCAACTCTACCACCATCAATCAAAATGACGATAACATTTTTTTTCATTATATTTTT
>CAZIHG010000026.1:0-6656 GCA_964539205.1 uncultured Candidatus Nitrosopelagicus sp. | reverse complement strand
TGAGACTGCAAAAAATAAGATGCTGCCTTGCAGTACAAATTTGATTTTTTATAATGATGCATTCTCAAAGACGAAATTCATGAGTAAAATCATCGAGTCATTTGAAGATCATATCATATATCTTGATTTCGATTTATTGTTTTCTGGTTATCTTGTGAGTGAATATATTGAAAAACCACCGAACCTGGAAATTATCAAACCAGATTCAAAAAACCTTAAAGATCTACTTCCTAATATTTTAACAAAAATATCTTCACAAAAAACCATTCTAATCGTAGACTCGTTAAATGTACTTTATAGTTTCATTGATAATGATAATCAAGCTAGATTCGTTAACAGCTTAATCATGCTTCTAACTACAAATGCAAAATTTTCTGAATCAATTTTATTTGTAACTTGTTTAGGCCAAAAGAAAGATGATGGTTGGATCTTACCTACAGGAAGACATATTCTAGAATTTGAGAATGTAAATAGATTTGAAATAAATGAAAATGATGCAAAAATCAAGATTAAGGCGATATGAAAATTTCTGCGATCAGAAATTTCTATAACACTGTTTGAAATTTCTAACACCGTTATAATTCGCATTTTTTAGGTAAGTTATATTAAGATCAAAATTTCAGTATTTTCATAATGCCAGTAGCAATACTTCCAGACATCAGCGAACAAATGTGCATTGGATGCGCACTATGTGTTGAAATTTGTACAACATTGGGACCTGATGTATTAAGAGTAAAACCAGTCGAAGGTTGGAAAAGAGGTAAAGCATTTGTATTTTATCCTGAAAGATGTATCTCAGACGGTGCATGTATCGGAGTTTGCCCAACAAAGGCAATCTTTTGGATGAGACCAATGGACTTTACAGTGGGACAACCAGTTCCATTATACAAGAACTCTGTCTTCGTCAAAGGTTGGACTGAACTTATAGATTAAGTTCATCCAAAAACTTCTTTTTATTATTATTTTGACTAGTTAGACCTTATATTACAAAATTCATTTTGATTAACATGACAAAAATTGGAGATGCCAAACGAAAACTTCATGGTATGATTACTGGCAAACCTGATAATTTCTCGTGGATTATTGAAGAAAAACTCGCAGGAAGTGCAATTCCAACTTCAAAGGAGGAGGTTGATTGGGTTATAGAGGAAGGAGTAAAATCCATTGTAACAATTAGAGAAGAACCACTAGATGATAGTTGGTGTGCTGACATAAAATATCTTCATGTGAATTCCAATGATATGGGCGTTCCTGAATTTGATGATTTGGTTTATTCAGTTGATTTTATACATCAAAGAATTACAAACGATGAACCTGTCATGGTTCATTGCCTGGCTGGATTAGGTCGCACTGGAACAATCCTTGCATGTTATTTGATCAAATATGAAAATATGACAGCGGATTATGACATAGAAAAAGTACGACAAGAAAGACACGGCTCCATCCATTCTTATTCACAAGAAGAAATAATTTTTAGATTTGAAAAATTAGTTACAGATTAATTATTCTGGAATTGATTCAGAAACTAATTTTCCATCTACGATTTTAATTTTTAATAATCGTTCATCTTTGAAAACAAGTGTGACTCCTCCCTCTTCATCAGGATCTTTTACTTGAACCAAATCTTGCATTCTAACTCCATCAAATTTTGCCATTTTTTTACTCCGGAATGGAAACAGTTTCTATTTTTCCATCTACGACTTTGATAAACATGAATCTATTATCTTTGAAAATTATAGTAATTCCACCTTCCTTATCTGGCTCTTCAACTTCTAAAACTGGCTGTCCTAACAATCCATCATATTTTGCCATAATGTAATTCTCCTCTATGACTAATTAATAATTATTTCAATCTCTTCTGATTGATTTTTTGAATCCCCTTTCTGAATATAGGTATGTGTTTGCCATGAAGCGGATATCTCAGCAGAGATCTTATGTTCACCAGATCCGAGCTCTGAGGCCTTGAAGATATAGGATTCGTTAAAATCAAAGAACTCCTGCCTTACCTCTTCTTCTGTTAACCTAATGAATGGTTCAAAATTCTTTGCAACCTGCACCCATATTCTTTTTTCTTTCATTGGATTAACAAGTTTTGGATTTCTAGTCCAGAAAATTGATGCTTTTCTATAATCATCAATTGGTTTTCCCAAGTCGTGTTTCCGTAAACCACTCTTTGACAACTTAATTCCATATTTGAGTTTGATAGTGTTGTCATTTTGATTATAGGCCTCTGTCCAGTTTTTCTCAGTAAAAGAGTCTCTAATTTCACCGGTTACTGAGAATCTTACATTTATTGTAATATCCTCATCAGGCGAAAACTGGTCTTTTGATTTTTCTAACTGAATATCTGATATCATATTATGGCACTATTGACAATGATTTATATCCACAATAAGTTCTTTTTTGATTAAATGAATGTGGAACTCATTAATTCTAGTCCAAACGAAGCTAGTGTTTCAGTTAAAGGAGGAGATATTGGTACACTGTATATTATTCAACATGAACTCCTGAAAAACAAAGAAATTGATTTTGCAGGAGTAATAATGAAACATCCATCAACTAATGAGATTTGGATGAGAGTGAATTCAAAAAACAATCCAATTTCACAGATTTCTGCGTCGGCTGATTCAGCAATCGCCGCAGTAAATGAACTCAAGAAACTTGCTTCTGCTAAAATGAAATGAGTAAAATAAATGAAATTTTGTCCCAAATGTGATATCCGGTTAAAGAAATCTTCAACCAACTCTGTTATTTCCTGTCCTAAATGTGGTTATAATGAAGGAAAGGAATCAGATATTCAAAATCAGGTTTCCGAAGAAGAATCAAAATCTGACTTTTTAGTGTTAGACGAAAATGAAGGAAAAGACACCATGCCAACAATAGAAATTGAATGTGAAAAATGTGGTCACGATGAGGCAGTTTGGTGGATGTTACAAACCAGAAGTGCAGATGAACCTACAACACAATTCTATCGTTGTACAAAATGTCAACACACTTGGAGAAATTACGCATAAAGTTAAATTTTGCTCTAATTGTAAGTGATTGATTTGGTTTTTTCAGCAAAAACATCAGGCTCAGAAGAATGGAAAGCTGTTATTTCTGCAGTGTCAACACTAGTTGAAGAAGCTACTTTTGAAGCAACAGTAGAAGGAATCTCTTTTAGAGGAATGGATCCATCTCATGTTGCTTTAATTGACATCAATTGGCCAAACTCTGCCTTTGAAAAATTTGAATGTGACGGCGACATTAAATTCGGAGTCAGGATTGATGAATTTTCAAAACTTATCAAGCGTGCAGATAAAAGCAACCCAATCGAGATTAACATCTCAGACGATAACATGTTACTAGTTACTATAGGTAAAAACAAAAAATACAAGATGCGATTAATTGAAAGTTCAGCCTCTGATACACCTTTACCAAAAATCCCATACGATTCAAAAATTTCTTTAACCTCTTCAATATTCGATAAGATTCTTGGCGACGTTCAAGTTGTATCTGACTATCTTACAATAAACAGTATAGAATCACAGGCTGAATTTTCAGGTAAGGGTGATTCTGGTGAAGTGAATATAGTATTGGAAGAAAGTAAAGATGAATTAACCGAGCTTGAGGTTAAAGCAGCTAGTTCTGGCACATACAGCCTTGAATATCTTAATCCAATTGTTAAGGCAGTAGGAACCACTGTAGAGACTGTCACATGTGAGTTTTCTTCCGCAAAACCATTAAGAATCGAATTCAAAGTAGCCAATTTAGGCAGAATACACTTTTACTTGGCACCAAGAGTTGAAAGTTAGAATTTTAAGACCAGAAATATAGGTGAAACTGATTTGAAAATTGTAATAAAATTTGGTGGAACATCCATAGCCACAGTCAAAGATATACAAAACGTGGCAAATACTGTCACCACACTATCTAAAGAAAATAAACTAGTTGTTGTTTGTTCTGCAGTAGATGGGATTACAGATGAATTAATCAAGATTTCAAACGAGATTCAAAAGGAGAATAAAAAAGAAGCAAATAGAATACTTGCACGGATTTCTCAAAAGCACAAGCAATTTGCAACCCATCTAATCAACAATCCAAAGATTCAGAAATCGTTATTGACTAAGACAAAATCTGATTTAGCGGAATTGGAGGAATTGGTTCATGGTCTAATACTATTAGGCGAAGTAACACCACGCTCTTATGATTACTTGATATCATTTGGAGAAAGACTATATATATATCTATTTTCGTTTACATTACAGCAAATGAAAATAAAATCGATACCACTTACTGGTAAAGAAGCAGTAATTATTACTGATTCAAATTTTGGTGAATCAAGGCCATTAATGGACACAACAAGAATACGTTTATCAAAAATAATTCAGGGTTATACATCAAAGAATGTAATTCCTGTAATAGGTGGATTTGCTGGAGCCGATCAACATGGAAATATTACAACATTTGGACGTGGTGGTTCAGATTATACTGCAACAATCATCGCCTCTTGTATTAATGCAGATGAGATCTGGTTAATGAGTGATGTTGCTGGAATGATGACTGCTGATCCTAAACTTGTAAAGGATGCCAAACTACTCAAAGAAGTCTCTTATGCAGAGGCAATTGAGATGGCATTATTTGGTGCCAAACAAATACATCCTCGAACTTTTGAACCCTTACTCTCAAAAAAAATACCCATGCGTATTAGAAGCACTTTTGATTTAAAGAATGATGGAACATTTGTCACTGCGTCACCTTCAGCATCAACCAAGAAGACCGTCAAATGTGTCTCTGCAATACGAAACGTTGGTTTGATTGATCTTACTGGTGGTATAACATTTGCCACTCCTGGTACTGCTGCAAAAATCTTCACGGTTCTTGCTGATAAGAATATCAACGTAATGATGGTTTCATCTAACCCATCAGAATCTAGCATATCAATTATTGTTAAGAAATCAGAATTAGATAGTGCTGTTAATGCACTAGAAATGAATCTGTTAGGAAAGATCGTCAAGAGAATTGATACAACACCAAACGTTTCGATTATTGCAGTTATTGGCTCAGGTATGAAGGGCACAGTTGGTATAGCATCAAAAGTATTCTTTGCTGCTCAAAAACGGAATGTCAATGTTATGATGATAGCTCAAGGTTCTTCAGAACTTAATCTTGCATTTGTCGTTAAGGATAATGACTGTAAATCTGTAATGGGATCGCTTCATCAAGAATTCAAACTAGCAGAGATAAATTAGTATAAGACAAGGGATAAATTATTCATCAATCGTGATTCATTGTGTCAGGTAAATTATACATAGTTGGTGTTGGGCCAGGTCATCATGATCATATGACCTTTCGTGCCAAACAAGTAATTGAAGAAAGTGATACAATAGTTGGTTATGAAACATACGTGAAATTAGTCGAAGACATGATTGAAGGCAAAGATGTTTATCGTTATGCAATGACACAGGAAGTTGAAAGAGCCCATCAATGCATAGATTTAGCCAAGGAAGGAAAAATCGTATCCTTAGTTTCTAGTGGTGATCCTGGAATCTATGGCATGGCAGGTTTAATTTTTGAAATTTTAGCTGAATCTGGTTGGGATCCAAAGGATGATTTAGCTGTAGAACTCGTACCTGGAGTTTCTGCATTAAATTCATGTGCAAGTATCATAGGCTCTCCCCTAATGACTGATTTTGCAGTATTATCTATGAGTGATCTATTGGTGCCATGGGAAATTATTGTAAAAAGAGTAGAAGCTGCTGCACAAGGTGACTTTGTTATCGTAATCTATAATCCAGCAAGTAAAAAACGGATTCATCAGCTACAGGACACAAGAAAACTCTTACTAAAATACAGAAAACCATCGACCCCTGTTGCAATTATCAAAGGTGCATATCGAGATAGTCAAACTGTTGTAATGACGGATCTTGAACATATGGAAAATCATGCAGATAAACTAGGGATGATTAGTACTGTCATTATTGGAAATTCATCAACATACAACTTTAAAGATTTGATGATCAATCCACGCGGTTACAAATCAAAATATAATCTGGATTAATTTTTAACCAAAACTATTTCCGTGTCTCGAAAACCAAATTACTTTTGATTAAGTTAGATATCTCATCATCCAAATCCAATTTATCTCTAATTGGAGAGATTATTTTAACCAAGGATTCTCCTACGGATTGCTTCAAATCTGTGGGATGAAGTTTCTTTTGTAAGAAGTCAGATTCCAAATTTTCAAAATTATCATAGCTAACATTTCCCCCAAATTTTTCAGGTCGTTCAATAGATATGGTTGAAAACTCATGAAATATTATCTGTCTAGCGATTTCTAGTATAGGATTGTTTTCTATAACACCTTCTTCACAGAATCCCTTCTTTATTTTAGTTGTAATTTCATCATCTGAATTATGAATGAAGATTCCAGCATTAGGATCAGATTTGCTCATCTTTGCCACTTCACCACCAGTTTTTTCTTCTACAGGTTTGGTTAAGCCAGGCAATAATTTGTGGTGAATAGCTATTGGAACCTTCCACTTCATTTTTGGAAATACATCCTTAACCAACATGTGAATTTTTCTCTGATCCATTCCCGCATGCATAATATCCAGATCAAGTGAATGGATATCCGTTGCCTGCATTACAGGATAAATGAGTTTTGCAAGATCAAT